>NZ_KV824063.1:0-4874 GCF_001815995.1 Dietzia sp. HMSC21D01
GGCCGCGGGCGCTCCCGGGGCAGGTCCCGCGCCCGGAGGGACGGCAAGCTCGGGTGCGGGGGCGCTCTCGTCGTCGTCGACCGGTACGGCCCAGGCCGGGCGCGCCGGGGCGATGCCGATCGGCGGGATGATGGGCGCGGCCAACGCCGGCCAGAACAGTGACCGGCGCGGTCACACGCCGGCGAGCTACCTGACCAACGCCACCAACACCACCGCCATCATCGGCGACCCGGTCAAAGTCGCCCCGGCGGTGCTCGGCCGCCCGCGCGCCGAGGAACCCGCGCCCACGGACGACGCCGCCGCCCCATACCGCGGACGCACCCTCGGCCGCGACTACACCGGCGGAGGCGCGACACGAGACTAGACCGGAACCGCCCTCAGCAGCGCGCCGCGTCGCGGGGAGCAATGAGCCACCGATCCACACAACAGAGACACGGTCCGGACACACAGCCCGCCCAGACTCGACGCCGTACGACCGCCCACCGCAGCACGCCTGGAGGCACCCCACCCGTGTCCTACGCCCACCCACCGGCACCCGCACGATGATCGACGCCCGGTCTCCCGCGGCGGGGCACCGAGAGACCCCCGCCACACCGGCCCTGACCTCCCCGTAGGCGGCAGCACACCCGGCCCCACCCTGCCAGGTTCCGCTCAGGATCACCGGGCTAGCCTGGGTGCGACCGGCGCCGAGTCGCCTCGGCGCGTCGCGACCCGCAGATGGACCCCATGCCCGAGCCCAGAACTGCCGCTGCCCGCTCACCGCTGGGCACCGTCACCTCCTTCCTCCGCAACGCCTGGCGCACTCTCACCGCCATGCGCACGGCGCTCATCCTGCTCTTCCTGCTGGCCGTCGCGGCCGTCCCGGGCGCGCTGCTGCCGCAGCGCAGCCTCAACGAGGGCAACGTCAACGAGTACATCGCCGAGAACGGCTGGCTGGGCGAGCTCTACGACCGCCTGCAACTGTTCGACGTGTTCTCCAGCTGGTGGTTCACGGCGATCTACGTCCTGCTGTTCATCTCGCTGATCGGATGCCTCACGCCGCGCTCGATCGACCTGGTCAAGCAGCTGCGCACCCCGCCGCCGCTCACGCCGCGCAACCTGTCGCGCCTGCCGCACCACGCCGCCTACCGCACCACGGCCACCCCCGAGCAGGCCGCCGAGCAGATCCGCCGCGAGCTCAAGGGCCGGGTCCGCCGCAACGACGGCGACGGCCGCGTCCCCGGCACCATCGAACTGTCCTCCGAGCGCGGCTACATGCGCGAGGTGGGCAACATCGTCTTCCACTTCGGCCTGCTGGCGCTGCTCATCATGTTCGCGGCGGGCAAGTTCGTCTACGCGGAGGGCATGCGCGTCATCGTCGCCAACGCCGAGTCGCCGGCGTTCTGCAACACCACGCCCAGCGCGTACGACTCGTTCCGCGCGGGCCTGCTCGTCGACGGCACGGACCTCGAGCAGTTCTGCATCAAGGTCGAGGACTTCCGCGCCGACTACCTGCCCAACGGTCAGGCCGAGATGTTCACCTCCAACGTGCGCTATAGCGAAGAGGTCACCACCACGGACCCCGACACGTGGGAGCCGTACGAGATGCGGGTCAACCACCCCTTGCGCATCGGATCGACCCGCGTCTACCTGCAGGGCCACGGTTACGCGCCGACGTTCACGGTGACGTTCCCGAACGGCGAGACACGCACGGACACGCAGCACTGGCAGCCGACCGAGCTGCAGACCTTCTTGTCGTCGGGCATCATGCGCTTCGACCCGCCCGCGGGGATGTACCCGGACCTGGCCGAGCGGCGCACGCAACAGATCGCGATCCAGGGCCTCTTCGCCCCGACCGCCCAGTTCGACGGCACGCTGCTCAGCTCGCGGTTCCCGCGGATGGACGACCCGGCGGTGGCGATCGACGTCCACCGCGGCGACGCCGGCCTCGACACGGGCCGCCCGCAGTCGATCTTCTCCCTCGACTCGGATCTCATCGAGTCGGGCGTCCTCAACCGCGAGGCGCGCGTCAACCTGAGGCCGGGCGAGTCCACGACGCTCGCCGACGGCACCGAGGTCCGCTTCGACGGCGCGGAGGAGTTCATCAACATCCAGGTCTCCTCCGACCCCACGCAGATCTGGGTGGGGGTGTCCGCCGCGGTCATGATGGGCGGGCTGGTGTTGAGCCTGATGGTGCGGCGCCGGCGGATCTGGGCGCGGGTGAGTGTCGACGACGACGAGGTCACCCGCGTCGAACTGGGAGGCCTCGCCAAGACGGACCGGTCCGGCTGGGGGAGCGAATTCGACGAGCTCCGCGATCGGCTGGTCGCGGCCTCGGCCGTCACACCCGTCTTGCCGGGTGGGGCCGACAAGGACCACACTTCATCTAGTCGCGGCACCGCCGGCGACGACGTGCGGAAGGACGACACCCGGTGATCACTTGGACCCTCGCGCAGGGACTACCCGTTGACGAGACCCTGTCGACGTACTCGGACCTCGCCTTCCGGACGGCGTTCGGGATCTACGCCCTGGCGCTCATCGCGTCGCTGATCTACTACGCGGGCTTCCGCGTCCCCAAGGTCTCGCACCAGCAGTTGGTCGGGGCCGGGCAGGGCGCAGCCGCCGGCGGGTCGGGAACAGTCGGTGGCTCGGACGTGGGCCTGACGGAGTCGAGGTCGCTCACCGATACCGGTGACGAGAACCGCGCCTCCGAGGGCAACGTGCGGTGGGCGCGGATCGCGCAGCTGTTCATCGTGGTCGCGTTCCTGTTCCACGCCGGGTCGATGATCACGCGCGGCCTGGCGACGGACCGCTTCCCGTTCGGCAACATGTACGAGTTCATCCTCGGCACCACCCTGCTCGCCGTGGGCGCCGGGCTGGTGTTCCTGCGCAAGCCGGCGCTGCAGACGGCGTGGCCGTTCGTGCTGCTGCCGGTGCTGGTGCTGCTGTTCTTCGGCGGGACCAACTTGTACTCGGAGGCCGCGCCCGTGGTGCCGGCGCTGCGCTCGTACTGGCTGCCGATCCACGTCACGATCATCTCGCTGGGCTCGGGCATCCTGCTCATCCCGGGCGTCGTGTCGATCATGTACCTCATCCGCGTGTGGCAGCCGCAGGGCGAGGAGCGGGGCTGGGGCGCGCGGCTGGCGCGTCCGCTGCCCGCCGCCGAGACCCTCGACCGGCTGGCGTACCGCGCGACGGTGATCGGCTTCCCGGTCTTCGGCGTGGGCATCCTGCTCGGCGCCGTGTGGGCGGAGAGCGCGTGGGGCCGCTTCTGGGGCTGGGACCCCAAGGAGACGGTGTCCTTCATCTCCTGGGTGCTCTACGCCGGCTACCTCCACGCCCGGGCGACGTCGGGCTGGGGCCCCAAGAAGGCGGCGTGGATCAACATCGCCGGCTTCGCGGTGCTGGTGTTCAACCTGTTCTTCATCAACATCGTGGTCTCGGGCCTGCACTCCTACGCCGGGCTGAACTAGCCCCCGGCGGGTCTCCGAAGCGTCACGACGTGATCCGCCCACCCGGCGGCCGCGTCGCGGTCGTGGGTGATGGCGAGAACGCCTAGGCCGCGGTCGGCACGCGCACGGAGGACCTCGAGGACGACGGCGGCGGCATCGGGGTCGAGGTGCGCGGTCGCCTCGTCGGCGAGGAGGTAGCGCGGCTGCTGCGCCAGGGCCCGGGCCAGGCACGCCCGCTGGAGCTGTCCGCCGGAGACCTCGCCCGGACGCCGGTCGAGCAGCGACGCCTCCAGCCCGACCTCCCGAGCGAGTGAGTCCACGTCCACGGCGATCCGCCGGCTCCGCCCGGGCAGGGCGATCATCCGCCGGAGCGTGAGTCGCGGGTCCGCCGCGGCTGCCGGGTCCTGGTCGAGCAGCGCGGTGTGCCCGGGCAGGCGACCGCGCCGCGGCCTGACCTCGCTCGCGGTGCCGTCCCCGGTCACGGTCACCGACCCGGAGGTGGGCGCGAGGAGCCCGGCGAGGAGCCGCGCGAGGGTGGTCTTGCCGCTACCCGAGGGGCCGACGAGCGCGGTGATCGTGCCCGCGGCGACGGAGAGGTCGGTCGGGGGCAGCGCCTCCGTGTCGGAACCTGGGTAGCGGAATGCGGCGCCGGCGGCGACGAGGGTCACGGTGTCACCAGCTCCCCGGCGGGTGCGGTGGCGTCCGCGGGGGCGCGGTTGCCCTGGGAGGGGTCCGCAGGGCACAGGCGCCCTGCCTGCATCGACACGACCTCGTCGGCAGCACCGCTGGCTTCGAGCGCCACCAGGTCATGCGTTGCGAGCAGCACCGCGACACCGGTCTCGTCGGCCAGGCGCCGCAGCTGCCTCAGGACGGCGAGTGCGAGAGCGGGGTCGAGTCCGGCGGTGGGTTCGTCGGCGAGCAGCACCGACGGCCAGGTGCCCAGCGCGACGGCAATGGCCATCCGCCGCAGCTGGCCGCCGGAGAGCTGGTGCGGGTAGCGGTCGGCGAGCGCGGGGTCGACGCCCACCAGTCGGCACAGCGCGTCCACGTCGGCCGAGCTGCTGCCGGTGCCGCCCGCGCTGCCGCGGGCTGCCGCGACCGCGATTGACTCCTCCAGCTGCCCACGGATGTGCCGGGTCGGGGTGAACGCGTCGGCGGCGGTCTGCGGAACGTGGCCGGTCACGCCGCGGCTGTGCCCACCCACCCCGCTCCCACCCAACTCGATCCGGCCGGCGACCACCGAGCCCGGCGCCACGAGCCCGGCGCACGCGTCCAGCAGGCTCGACTTGCCGGCGCCCGACGGGCCGACGATCGCCACGACCCGACCGGGCTCGACGCGCAGGGACACCCCGTCCACCGCGGTCTCCCCGGCGTCCGCGCCGCCGCCCCCGTGCACCACCGTGAGACCGTCCACGCGCAGCGCCGCCCGGGTGGTGTGCGCCT
>NZ_KV824064.1:0-2918 GCF_001815995.1 Dietzia sp. HMSC21D01
GACGTCGGGCGGGGGACCGGGGGTCTCCGCGGGATCGGACCGTCCGACGAACGGTGCTGCCACCACGAGCGCGGCCGCGAACGCCATCCGGGCCGTGCGTCGCCGCCGCCATCGCCCGGGCGTGGTCACCGAGGCGATGGTGCGGCGCATGGGGTCCCCCGTCGGTCGGCGCGCCCGCGGCGCGAACAGCGATGCCGCCGTCGCCCGGCGGTGTCGGTCAGACCGTAGCCGCAGGCTCCGGGCGACGGCCGCGCCGCGAGCGTCCACGCGAGAGACCTGTGGAGGCGGACGGGGGTGTGGAGAAACGCCCCGTCACGACCGTCGGGTCGGGAAGCAGCGGGGCTACGAGCCCGGGGCAGGTGGGTAGCGGACTTTTGATGCAGAACGTCGCGAACACAGCCGCCCCCGCCATGGCGTCTCGCCCTCCCCGAAGAGCGGGCGAGACGCCATGCGGGGGAGCGGCTGCGTTGCGGGTGTTCAGGCGTAGGAGCGAGGCGCCATGCCCGGGAGCGGCCGCCGGCAGGGGGAGTCGACTTCGAGGCCGGTTACGACGACGAGGACGACGACGAGCTGGACGAGCCCGAGGACGAGCCGGCACCGGCGGTCGCGCTCGAGCCCGAACCGGACCCCGATCCCGAGGACCCGGAGGGCGAGGACCCGCCGCTCGACGAGCCATTCGAGGAGCTGCCGTTCGAGGAGCCGCCCGAGGAACCGGACCCGGACGAGGCCGAGCCGGACGACCCGCCCTCGCCGGCGCCGCGGCTGTCCGTGCGGTAGAAGCCGGAGCCCTTGAAGACGACACCGACCGTGTTGAAGAGCTTGCGCAAGCCGCCGTTGCACTGCGGGCAGACCGTCAGCGAGTCCTCGTCGAAGGACTGCTGGATGTCGAAGGCGACGTCGCAGTCGCGGCACCGGTAGGAGTAGGTGGGCATCTGGCCTCCCGAGACGTATCGGATTGTGATTGGCACTCTACTCCGGCGAGTGCCAAGTTCCGAAGTCGAGAACGCCGTCCGGCGTGATCACGCCGTGTACGGGGCGGTCGTGGGCCTCGGCGGGGATGTGCTCGAGGACGTTCTCCGTGTCGGCCAGCGCGAGGAGTCGGGTGCGGGGGCCGACCAGTGCGAGCGAGCGGTCGTAGTAGCCGCCGCCCCGCCCGAGCCGCGTCCCGGAGCGGTCGACGGCCACGGCCGGCACCAGCACGAGATCGGCGTCGGCGATGCGCTCGGGTCCCTCCGGCGGTGCCGACGGCACGAGGATGCCGAACCGGCCCCGGACCAGGTCCGCCGGCCCGGCGTACGTCGCCCACTCCACCGGGCCGCGCGCCGGGGAGACGGGCAGCAGCACCCGCGCACCGCGGCGCGCCAGCTCCTCCGGCAGACCCCGTCCGCCGGCCTCGTCGTCGTCGGGCACGTACGCACAGACGACCATCCCCGCGGTGACGATCCCCGCCAGGTGGTCGAGGATCGCCCGGTCCCGCCGGACGCGCACCGGCGCGGGCACGGCAGCGCGGCGCGCGAGGACCTCCCGGCGCAACCGTGCCTTCACGGTGGCGTCGGTGGTGGGCCCCGCGCCGACGTCGGGGTCGTCCTGCGACATGAGCCACAGTCTGCCGCGCGTGGCGTCACACGTGGGTGCCGGGTACGCGGTCTAAGGTGGTCGCCATGACGTCCGACACCTCACCCGCGCCGCAGTTCCGGACCGCCGTCGTCCCGGCGGCCGGTCTCGGGACCCGGTTCCTGCCCGCCACCAAAACGGTGCCCAAGGAGCTCCTGCCCGTCGTGGACACGCCGGGGATCGAGCTCATCGCCGAGGAGGCCACCGAGGCGGGGGCCGGGCGGCTCGCGATCGTCACCTCAGAGCGGAAGGTCGGCGTGATGGCGCACTTCGCCGAGGACTCCGTCCTCGAGGACACGCTCGAGGGCCGCGGCAAGGATGTATTGCTGCACAAGGTCCAGCGCGCGCCCGGGCTCATCGAGGTGGTCGACGTCCGTCAGGACGAGCCCCTGGGGCTGGGACACGCGATCGCGCAAGTCGAGTCGGTCCTCGGCGACGAGGAGCAGGCCGTGGCCGTGCTGCTGCCGGACGACCTGGTCCTGCCGTTCGGGATCCTCGGCCGGATGAACGCCGTCCGCGCCGAGCGCGGCGGCAGCGTGCTGTGCGCGTTCGAGGTGGACCCGGACGACGTCTCCTCCTACGGCGTGTTCGAGGTGGAGGACACCGACGACCCGTCGGTGAAGAAGGTGCTCGGGATGGTCGAGAAGCCGGCCGCCGAGGACGCGCCCTCCCACCTCGCCGCGGCCGGGCGGTACGTGCTGGATCGCGCGATCTTCGACGCGCTGCGTCGGACCGAGCCGGGCGCGGGCGGGGAGATCCAGCTCACCGACGCGATCGACCTGCTCATCGGCGAGGGACACCCCGTGCACGTGGTGGTCCACGACGGTACGCGGCACGACCTGGGCAACCCGGGCGGCTACATCAAGGCCTGCGTGGACTTCGCGCTGGACAACCCGGCGTACACGGACGACCTCCGCGAGTGGCTCGCGGACAGACTGGGGTCGTAACCCCTTTTTCACTGGTGAGGCGGGCCCGCTCGCGCGGGTGACGGGTACGGGAAAGGAGCACCTGGTGCGCTCCGTCGAGGAACAGCTTGCTCTGGTGACGGCGGCCGCGGTCGCCCCGCGCCCCGTGCGCGTGGCCATCTCCGAGGCGCAGGGCCTGCTGTGTGCCGAGGAGGTCGTGGCCGAGCGCCCGCTCCCGTCGTTCGACCAGGCCGCGATCGACGGCTATGCGGTGCGCAGCGTCGACGTCCGGCCCGACGGCCCCGGCGACCGGGGCGGTGACGCGCCGGACGGCCCCGTGGCCCTGCCCTTGGTCGGCCAGATCACCGCCGGCTCCCGCCAGCCCATCCGGCTGCAGCC
>NZ_KV824065.1:0-6814 GCF_001815995.1 Dietzia sp. HMSC21D01
TTCGAGCCATTACTGACCCATGCTCCTAGTCGTAACCCGCCGGGTCCGGCATCCATCGAAAGGTGGAGGAGCGGCCCGCCTTTCGACTCGGGAGAACCAACCTCGCGGCCGATTCGGGTCCGTGGCCGGGAGACGAACCTTGAGGCATGCCTTCGGAAAGGGAAAACCGTGTTCTTCGCGCTTCGTGACCTCCGCACCGCCCGGTGGCGGTTCACCCTCATCACCGGGGTCGTGCTGTTGCTGTCCGTTCTGGTGGCTGGACTTCTCGGCCTGACCGCCGGGCTGTCGAACCAGAGCGTGTCCGCGCTCCGGGCTCTCGGATCGGGCGGTTCGAGCTTTGTCCTCCCCACTGACGACAAAGGTGTCGTCGACCTCGACCGCGCCGCTCTCACCGACGGGGAGGTGGAGTCGGTCACGGCACTGGACCCCTCCGCCGTGCCGGTAGGACTCGCCCGGCTCACCGTGGACGACGGCACGGAGACAGGCGTGTCCGCCGTCGCCGTGGGTCTGGCGGCACCGGTGGGCTCGGTGGCCCCGCCGTCGAGGGGGGAGGTCCTGGTGTCCACCGGGGTCGACGACGAGGTGGGCGGCGGCGTGGATGAGATCGGAATCGGTGGCGACACCCTGGCGGTCGCCGGAGACGCCGGCGATCTCTGGCACTCGCACACGCCTGTGGTGGTGACCGACCTCGACACGTGGAGAGAACTCGCCCCCCGCGGCGGGGCGGCCACCACCATCGCGGTGTCGTCGGAAGCACTCGCTGATTCCGCCGTGCTGGATCAGGGCCTCGGCCTGGTCGACTCCGCGGGACTCGTGGGTGCGTTGCCCTCGCACCGGGCGGAGAACACCTCGCTGAGGACCATGACCTACATGCTGCTGGCTGTCACGGCGCTGGTCGTGGGTGCGTTCTTCACCGTCTGGGGGATGCAGCGCCGCCGTGATGTCGCCGTGCTCAAGGCGCTCGGTGCGTCCACGGCGATGGTCGTCCGCGATTCCATCGGACAGGCCGCGATCGTGTTGGCCGTGGGCATCGGGGGCGGGGTGGGGATCGTCGCGCTCCTCGGGTTGGCCGCGGCCGGCACTGTGCCGTTTGTCGTCTCCGCCGGGACCACGCTTCTGCCGGCCGCTCTGCTCGCGGTGCTCGGTCTGGGCGGCGCGGCCGCCTCGCTGGGGCCGGTCCTGAACGCCGACCCCAACTCCGCGCTCGGGGCCGCCCGATGAGCAGCCCCGATCGCAGCGGCCCTTCGCTGATGACGCCGCCCTCCGACTTCCTGCAACAACCGTCTACCTCCGGAAGGAATCTCATGTCCGACACCGCTCTGCTCGAGGCGCCGTCGACCACCGCGCTGAGGATGAAGGACGTCCTCCTGACCTTCCCCGACGGTGAAGGCAGGGTCACCGCCGTCGACCACGTCTCACTCTCGATCGATCGTGGGCGCAGCCTCGCCGTGACGGGACCTTCAGGCTCGGGAAAGTCCAGCCTGTTGGCGGTGGCGGCGACTCTGACCACGCCCGACTCCGGGCAGGTGTGGCTGCAGACCCGGGACGGCATGGTGGACCTGGCCGCGGTGAGCCCTGCGGAGGGTGCGGAGTTGCGCAGGAAGGACATCGGGATCGTGTTCCAGCAGTCCAACCTCATCGAGTCGCTCACGGCACGCGAACAACTCGAGGCCATGGCCTGGCTCGGATCACGACCGTCACGGGCGCGGCGCCGCGACGTGCGCGGACGAGCGGACGAACTCCTCGGTGTGGTCGGCCTGGGTGACGCTGGAGAGCGGGCGGTCGGGGCGCTGTCCGGGGGCCAGCGGCAGCGGGTGGCGGTGGCGCGCGCCCTCATGAACCAGCCGGTGATGGTGCTCGCCGACGAGCCCACCAGCGCGCTCGATTCCGAATCCGGTGGGATCGTGATGGATCTCCTCCTGGGTACCGCCCGGGATCTCGGGGTGGCACTGATGCTGGTCACTCATGACGCATCGATGGCGGCGCGGTGCGATTCACAGCTCCGTCTGGTCGACGGAGCTGTGACGTCCTCGACCGGGCTGGATCGGCAGCCGCGGGGAGGCTCGGTCGTCTGACTGGGCGCTGAGGCAGCTCGGCGGAGGCTGTAGGGTTCCGCGTCATGACAGCGCGGGTGACGGTGGTGGGGATCGGCGGTGACGGCTGGGCAGGTCTCGACGCGGCCCGCCGTAGCGCCGTCCTCGGTGCCGAGGTGGTGCTCGGCGGCGATCGCCATCTGGCGATGCTCCCAGCTGAGGTCTCCGCTGAGCAGGTGCCGTGGACGAGGCCCTTCCGCGAGGGTGTGGCAGAGGCGCTAGCCCGGTTCGCGGGCCAGCGAATTGTGGCTCTGGCCTCGGGTGATCCGCTCGTCGCGGGAGTCGGTTCGACATTTGTCGAGCTGCTCGGCGCCGAGGCGGTGAAGGTGCTGCCGGCGGTGTCCTCGGTGGCGTTGGCGCGGGCCCGGATGCGTTGGCCGGCCGATTCGGTGGCGGTGCTGCGTGACCACCGGACGCTGTCTCGCGAGCTCGCCCCGGGCCGGCGCCTGCTGGTGCTGTCCGCCGACCGGCACACCCCGTCGGCTGTCGCCGCAATGCTCCGCGAGGCTGGTTTCGGGGGGAGTGCACTCACCGTGCTGGCCGATCTGGGCAGCCGCGCGGAGTCCTCTGAGCGGTGTGTGGCGCGGGACTGGGCACCCGGCAGCGCGGCGCCGCAGCTTCACGTCCTGGCAATCGAGTGCGTGGCCGATGCCTCAGCCCGGCCCCTCGGCCTGGCGCCCGGGCTGCCCGATGACGCCTTTGAGAACGACGGCCAACTCACCCGACGCGACCTGCGGGCCTCGGCGCTGTCCCGGCTCGCGCCCTCGGCCGGGGAGCTGCTCTGGGACGTGGGGGCCGGCGCCGGGTCGGTAGGCATCGAGTGGATGCGGATGCACCCCGCGTGCCGGGCGATCGCCGTGGAGGCCGACCCCGAGCGTGCGGCCCGGATCGGGCGCAACGCCGCGGCGCTGGGGGTGCCCTCGCTGGAGATCGAGGAGGGCCGCGCCCCGGGCGCGCTGGAGGGCCTACCCCGACCCGACGCGGTGTTCATCGGCGGAGGCGGCACCGCCCCTGGCCTGCTGCGAGAGTGCTGGGACGCGCTCGCGCCGGGCGGCCGGCTAGTCGCCCACGCGGTGACGCTGGAGACCGAACGCGTGATGATCGACGCCCGCGCCGAGTTCGGCGGCGAGCTGACGCGGTTCCACGTGGAACGCAGCGATCAGATCGGCTCGTTCACCGGCTGGGCGCCGGCGCGGGCCGTGGTGCAGTGGGCGGCCGTGAAGCCGCGTGGTGATGCGATGGAGGAGAACTGGTGACCGTTCACTTCGTAGGAGCGGGCCCCGGCGCCGCCGACCTGCTCACGCTGCGGGCGGTCGATCTACTTCGCGCTGCCGATGTGTGCTTGTACGCGGGGACGTACCTCGATGAGGGAGTGTTGGAGCACTGCCGGCCCGTGGCGCGATTGGTCGATACCCAGAACCTGAATCTGGACGGGATCATCGGCGAGATCGTCGCTGCCCACGCAGACGGGCTCGAGGTGGTGCGGTTGTGCTCGGGCGATCCGTCGATCTACTCGGCGCTGGCCGAGCAGACCCGCCGGCTGGACGCGGCCGGGGTGCCGTGGGCCGTGGTCCCGGGTGTGCCCGCTTATGCAGCTGCGGCCGCTGAGCTGGGTGTGGAACTGACGGTTCCCGAGGTGGTGCAGTCGGTGGTGCTCACCCGGACGCAAGCCCGGTCCACGGCGATGCCCTCTGCCGAGGCGCTGGAGAACTTCGCCGCCACCGGTGCCACTCTGGTGCTGCATCTCGCGATTACCCGCATTCGCGAGCTGGCCGAGCGGCTGATCCCGACCCACGGCGCGGACTGCCCGGTGGCGGTAGTGGCCAACGCGAGTCGCCCGCATCGGGTGGAACTGCGAGGGACCCTGGCTGATGTCGCGGATGCGGTGGAGGCGGCTGGCCTGCGGCAGGCTGCGGTGATTCTCGTCGGGCGCGCTTTGGTGCGGCCGGGGGAGGCGGAGTCGTGGCTGTACGCGTCGAGCCCGGAGCGGGAGGCGAAAAGGCGAGGTTAGGCGGCCCGTCGTGAGGCGCTCCCCAGAGGGGAGCACGGTGATCAGCGCAGATGACGTAACGTCTGGTAATTGGCGTTGATATGCTGCCAGGCAGGAGGCGGTTTTCGCACCTGTCGTCGTTATCGTGTGGCTAAATCACGCCTGAACGAACCTCGGGCTCCACGCCCGACCCGAGGCGGTGACCCGGGTACCGGACGCCCCCACGATGAGAAGGCACTTCATGTCGATCGACGCGCAGTCGAGCTCCCCGAGCGCGGTGACCGTGAGCGACTCCTCGGCCCGGCCGACGTCGCGGCCCACCACGACCGGGGTGGCGGGATCGCGGTGGCGCAGCAGCACCTCGCGGGCGTCGGCCACCTGGTGGGTGCGTGAGCGAGAAGCCGGGTTGTAGATGGCGAGCACCAGGTCGGCGGCCGCGATCGCCTCCAGGCGGCGCTCGACCACCGACCACGGTTTGAGTCGGTCCGAGAGGCTCACCACGGCGAAGTCGGCGCCGATCGGGGCGCCGGCACGGGCGGCAACAGCCTGGACGGCGGATACGCCAGGCGCCACCCGGATGTCGACCTCGGCGTAGGCGGGATCCTCAGCGGCCTCGAACACGGCCGAGGCCATGCCGAACACACCCGCATCGCCGCCGGAGACGACCGCGACCCGCTCACCGGCCAGCGCCAGGTCGAGGGCGAAACGCGCCCGGTCCACCTCCACAGCGTTGCCGGAGGCGTGCCGGGTCAGGCCGGCCCGCTGCGGCACGCGGTTGACGTACGGGGCGTAGCCGACGACGTGATCGACCTGTGACAGCACGTCGGTGACCTCGGGAGTGAGCCAGCAGTCCGGGCCGGGTCCGAGGCCGAGTACGTGGACGACGGGGCGACCGGCAACGGTCAGGGAGGGCGGCGTAGCGGGAGCGACGGCAGCCGCAGAAACATCGGACAAGGGAGCACCGCGACGTCCTGTCGGGTCCTCGTGCCGCGAGTCGCCGGGGACCACGATGAGAGAGAAGTAGGGAACCGAAGCAGGGTCGACGTCGGCCACGGCGTGGAACTGCTCGGTGCTCATCGAGGCCCGCTCGACGTACACCGCTCCATCGAGACGGCCCGCGGCCTCGAGAGCGCGTCGGACGGCAGGGAAGTTGCGACCGAGCTTCATGATGATCGCACCGTCGGTGTCGGCCAGGCGGCGGGCGAGCTCGGGCTCGGGCAGTGTGCCGGGCAGAACAGTCAGCACGTCGGTCTGCCGGACCAGGGGAGTGGCGGCGGTGGCCGTCGCGGCGGCGAAGGCCGGCACCCCGGGGACGATCTCGGTCTCGAAATGGGGCGAGAGCCGGTCGTGCATGTACATGAAGGAGCCGTAGAACAGCGGGTCACCCTCGGACAGCAGAACGACGTCGCGGCCGGCGGCCAGATGAGAGGCAAGCCGCTCTGCGCTGCGCTCGTAAAAGTCGGCGATCGCGCCCGCGTAGCCGCCGGGGTGGTCGGTGGTGCCCGTCGTGACCGGGTATTCGAGTCGCTCCTCGATCGCGGTCGCGGGGATGAGATCGGCGGCGATGCGGCGGGCGTTGGATTCCTTACCGCGACCGGCATGGAATGCCACCACGTCGGCGGTACCGATGAGCCGGGCGGCTTTGAGGGTGAGCAATTCGGGATCACCGGGGCCCACGCCCACGCCGTACAGGCGGCCGCTCACTCCTGCTCCTGGGCCAGGGCGTTGAGCGCGGAGGCCGTCATCGCCGACCCGCCGCGGCGGCCGTGGACGGTGACGAACGGGATGTCGATGCCATGGTCGCCGGCGAACGAGGCGAGCGCGGCCTTGGACTCGGCGGCGCCGATGAAGCCCACCGGGCAGCCGACGATCGCCGCGGGGCGGGGAGCGCCGTCGAGCAGCATCTCCAGCAGGTGGAACAGGGCGGTCGGGGCATTGCCGATCGCCACCACCGCGCCGTCGAGGCGGTCACCCCACAGCGAGAGCGCCGCCGCGGAGCGGGTGGTGCCCATCTGGGCGGCCAGCTCGCGGACGCCCGGCTCGGACAGAGTGCACACCACGTCGTTGTCGCGGGGCAGCCGGGCGCGGGTGACGCCCGAGGCGACCATGCGGGCGTCGCAGAGGATCGGCGCCCCGGCGTTGAGAGCGGCCCGGGCGGCGGAGACGAGCCGAGGGTGAACCTGCAGGTCGTCGGTGAGATCGGTCTGACCCGTGCCGTGGATCATCCGCACCGCGAGACGCTCGGCGTCCACCGGGACACGCGACAGGTCGGATTCGCGGCGGATGGTGGCAAAGGAGTCGACGTAGATGGCGGGGCCGCTATCGACATACTCGTAGCGACGCGGCGGCCGGACAGCTCCAGACACGACAGGTCCTCCTCGGGGTTCTCGCCCCGGCGTGAGAAAGCGCAGCGGCGCCCGGGCGGAGCGCGCTGATCCCCGGCGAGTATCTGGCTGGGCACACCCGCTGGGCGCGCCTCACAGTGGCGGAACCGCCCCGGATTCACACCGGGTTCCTCGCCGTGGGACAGCAGGCAGCCTACGCGTGCACGGCCACAACCCCACGCCACGGGGTGACGACGAGCTCGGTGACCCCCGGCGCCGTGAGACGCTCGAGCAGGGCGGGCGTGAGGACGCCCCCGGGCGCCGCGACGTGCTCGATCCGGCCCGCCGAGCCGGGGACCGGGCCGAAGGGTAGCGGGCCGGTGGGCTCGGGCAGGCGCGGGTCGGGG
>NZ_KV824066.1:0-22361 GCF_001815995.1 Dietzia sp. HMSC21D01
CGCCGTCGCGACGGCGGGGCGGGGCGGTGATGCGGCGCGCCGGGGGCGGGTCAGGGCAGAAGGCCGAGCAGCCGCGCCCGGGCCACGGACTCCATCCGCGACCGCGTCCCCAGCTTGGTGCCGATGTTGCGCAGGTACGCCTTGATCGTCTCCGGCGAGAGCGACAACCGTGCGCCCACCTCCGCGTTGGACAGCCCCAGCGCCACCTGGGCGAGGACGTCGATCTCCCGGGGCGAGAGCACCGACTTCGCGGAGGCCGGCACCTCGCCGACGTCAGGCGAGCGCCCGACCCCGGCGAGAGCCGACCCCGCGGCCAACAGCCTGTCCCGCAGCGCCGGGTCGCCCAGCTCCGCGGCGATCGCGCGCAGCTCACCGTGCAGCACCCGCAGTTGCTCACGATCCGAGGCCTCCAGGCCGACGGTGTGCTCAGCGGCGGCGACATCGGCCATGCGCAGGCGACGGTCGACCTCGTCGCGGACCCGGAACTCCGAGGCCAGCTCGGCGGCCACCGAGTTGAAGGTCTTCGTCACGTGGTCGCCGAGCTGCGTGGCCACGCGCGCCGAGCCGTAGAGGATCGTGCGCGCGACGCCCGAGACCATCACCGGGACCGAGATGATGGCCCGCAGGCCCTCCTGTCCGACCGCCTCGGCGTAGTGCCGGGTGATCCCGGAGCAGTCCTCGTAGTCGCGGACCGTCGCGGGCCGCCCGGACGCCATGACATGACCGCCGAGCCCGCGCCCCTTGGCCACCTGCAGACCCTGCATCGAGGTGGTCCGGGCACCGATGAACCGGCTGAGCTGGGCGGTCTCGCCGTTCCCCTCCCCCGCGAAGACGATCGGGAGCCCGGATTCCTGACGGGCCCTGCGCAGTGCGCCCAGGACGGCGTCCGAATCACTCGGCCGGAGGGTGGTCATGGCAACTCTCCTCGTACTGACGGGTCAGCTCCGCGCGGAGTCGCGGATGCTGGTGATGATCGCACTGAAGTCCTTGTCGCCGTTGTCCTGCGCGAACTCGTCGTACAGTGCCGCGGCCGCCGCGCCGAGCGGCGCCACGGTCCCGGTGCTCTCCAGCGCGGCCAGCGCCAGGCCCAGATCCTTGTTCATCAGTGCGGTGGCGAAGCCGGGCTTGAACTCGTTGTTCGCCGGAGAGGTCGGGACCGGGCCGGGCACCGGGCAGTTGGTGTGCAGCGCCCAGCTGTTCCCGGTCGCGCCGGTGACGACGTCGAACAGCGCCTGGTGCTCGAGCCCCAGCCGCTCGGCCAGGACGAACGCCTCACCGATCGCGATCTGGTGCACGGCCAGGACCATGTTGTTGCAGACCTTCGCGGCCTGGCCCGCACCGGCACCGCCGCAGTGGATCACCTTGCCCGCCATCGGCTCGAGGACCGGCTGCGCGGCCGCGAACGCCTCGTCCTCGCCACCGACCATGAACGCCAGGGTGCCGGCGGTGGCGCCCTTGACCCCGCCCGAGACGGGGGCGTCCACCTGGAGCATCCCGGCCGACACCGCCTGCTCGTGGACCGCGCGGGCGTCGTCGACCGAGATGGTGGACGAGTCGATGAACAGCGTGCCCGCTTCGGCGGAACCGAGCACGTCAGCGTAGGTCGAGGTCACCAGCTCACCGTTGGGCAGCATCGTGATGACCACGGCGGCGCCCTGCACCGCCTCGGCCGGCGACCCGCACACCGTCACCCCGGCTTCGCGGGCGGTCTGCTGCGCGGCCTCGACCGGATCGAAGCCGCGGACCTCGTGACCGGCGCCGACCAGATTGGCGGCCATCGGCCCGCCCATGTTGCCCAGTCCGAGGAACGCCACGGTCGGCTTGCTCGTGTCCACGTTGCTCATCTACTACGCTCCCAGTCCGCGAGCGGCGACGGCCCGGCCGACGACGACACGCATGATCTCGTTCGTGCCTTCAAGGATGCGGTGGACCCGCAGATCCCGCACGATCTTCTCGATTCCGTACTCGGATAGATATCCGTAACCGCCGAACAGCTGCAGCGACCGGTCCGCGATGTCGAAGCAGCGGTCGGTGACGAACAGCTTGGCCATGGCGCACAGTTCGACGTGGTCGGGCTCCTTGGCGTCCAGCGCCGCCGCCGCCCGCCACAACATCAGCCGGCTGGCCTCCAGCTCGGTGGCCAGCTCCGCGAGGGTGAAACGGATGGTCGGCTCGTCGATGAGCGCCCCACCGAACGCCTCGCGGTCCCGCACGTGGGCCACCGCCCGCGCATAGGCCTCCTGCGCGCCGCCCAGCGAACAGGCCGCGATGTTGATGCGGCCGCCGTTGAGTCCGCGCATGGCGATGGTGAAGCCTAGCCCCTCCCCGCCGGAGTCCGCGCCGCCGATGAGGTTGGCGGCCGGCACGCGCACGCCGTCCATGATCACCTGCGCGGTGGGCTGCGCGTTCCAGCCCATCTTCCGCTCGTCCGCGCCGAAGCTCAGCCCCTCGGAGTCCGCGGGGACCAGGAACGCCGAGATGCCCTTGGGGCCGGCGTCCCCGGTCCGCGCCATGACGAGGTAGACGTCCGACTGCCCGCCACCGGAGATGAACTGCTTGGTCCCGGTGAGCACGTAGTGGTCGCCGTCCCGCACCGCCTTCGTCCGCAGCGCCGCCGCGTCCGAACCGGCGCCCGGCTCGGTCAGGCAGTAGCTCGCGAACAGCTCCATCGAGGCCAGCCGCGGGATCCACTCCTGCCGCTGCTCGTCCGTGCCGAACTCGTCGACCATCCACACGCACATGTTGTGGATCGACAGGTACGCCGCCACCGACGGACACCCCCGCGCGAGCTGCTCGAAGATGCGGACACCGTCCAGGCGACGCATCCCGCTGCCCCCGACGTCCTCCGAGACATAGATCGCGCCCATGCCCATCCCGGCGGCCTCGCGCAGGACGTCCTTGGGGAAGTGGTGGGTCTCGTCCCACTCCTGCGCCATGGGCCCGACCCGCTTGTCCGAGAAGTCGCGTGCGGCGTCGACGATGACCTTGTCGTCGTCATCAAGCGTGAACATAGAAGTTCCTCTCCTACGCCCGGTAGGCGTCAGTCCATGGTGGGGATGACGAACTCGGCGCCGTCCTTGATCCCCGAGGGCCACCGCTGCGTGACCGTCTTGACCTTGGAGTAGAACTTGATCGACTCCGGGCCGTGCTGGTTGAGGTCGCCGAAGCCGGACTTCTTCCAGCCGCCGAAGGTGTGGTACGCGATCGGCACCGGGATCGGCACGTTGACGCCGACCATGCCCACCTCGACGCGGGAGACGAACTCGCGGGCCGCGTCACCGTCACGGGTGAAGATGGCCACGCCGTTGCCGTACTCGTGGTCGCTGGGCAGCGCGAGGGCCTCCTCGAAGTCCTTGGCGTGGACGATGGACAGCACCGGGCCGAAGATCTCGTCGGTGTACACGCTCATGTCGGTCGTGACCTTGTCCAGCAGCGTCGGCCCGACGAAGTAGCCGCCCGAGACGTCCTCGCCGTTGAAGGAGTCCGTGTAGGCGCCCACGCCGCGGCCGTCGACGAGCACCTCCGCGCCCGCATCGGCGCCCTGGGAGATGTAGTCCAGCACGCGCTCCTTGGACTCCGGGGTCACCAGCGGGCCGTAGTCGGACTGCGGGTCGTGGCTGTGGCCGACCTTCAGCTCCTTGACCTTGGGCAGGAGCTTCTCGATCAGCTTCTCGGCGGTGCCCTCGCCGACCGGCACGGCCACCGAGATGGCCATGCAGCGCTCACCGGCCGAGCCGAAACCGGCCCCGACGAGGGCGTCAGCGACCTGGTCCATGTCGGCGTCCGGCATGATGATCGCGTGGTTCTTGGCGCCACCGAAGCACTGCGCGCGCTTGCCCGTGCGGGCCGCGTTCTCGTAGATGTACTGCGCGATCGGGGTCGAGCCGACGAAGCCCACCGCCTGGATCGTGTCGTTGTTCAGGATGGCGTCCACGGCCTCCTTGTCGCCGTGCACCACCTGGAAGATGCCGTCCGGCAGACCGGCCTCGGTGAACAGCTCCGCGAGGCGGACCGGCACCGACGGGTCGCGCTCGGAGGGCTTGAGGACGAACGCGTTGCCGCACGCGATGGCCGGGCCGGCCTTCCACAGCGGGATCATGGCCGGGAAGTTGAACGGCGTGATGCCGGCGACCACGCCGAGCGGCTGGCGCATGGAATAGACGTCCACGCCGGTGCCGGCGTTCTCGGTGTACTCACCCTTGAGCAGGTGCGGGATGCCGATCGCGAACTCGATGACCTCGAGGCCGCGCTGGATGTCGCCCTTCGCGTCCGGGGTCGTCTTGCCGTGCTCGATCGCCAGCAGCTCCGCGAGCTCCTGCATGTTCTGGTTGACCAGGTCGACGAACCGCATGAGCACGCGGGCACGCTTCTGCGGGTTCTGCGCGGCCCACGCCTTCTGCGCGGCGGCGGCCTTGGCGATGACGTCGTCGACCTCGGCCGTCGTGGCCAGCGGCACGACCGCCTGCGCCTTCCCCGTGCTCGGGTTGAGCACCTCCTGGGTGCGGCCGCCCGTGGCCGCGACGCGCGCGCCGTTGATGTAGTGCTCGACCTGCCTGAGATCCGACATGACCGTCCCTTCGTCAGCGGGGTCGCCTGGGCCGGGTTGCCGAGCGCCCCTCTCCCGTGATGTCCATCACCCTATACTTGCAACTCCTAGTAATCCATATCGGGGCGCCACCCGGGCTCGCACCCTCCCCTTTCGGGTGTACCGCCACCGCGGACGACGGACCTACTGTGAGCTGACTCACTACACAACTGGCACGTCCGTCGACAGGAGTACCCATGTCCCCGCTGCCCACCGAGGCCACCGTCCGGTTCCGCGCCGCCCGCGACTTCCTCCAGGCCCACGCGCAGGACTACGAGGGGGCCCGGGACGGTTTCGCCTGGCCCGAGCTGGACGAGTGGAACTGGGCGCTGAACTGGTTCGACGTCCAGGCCGAGGGCAACGACGATCCCGCGCTGTGGATCGTCGAGGAGCACGACGGTGGCGGTGCACCCACCGAGGCCAAGTACTCGTTCGACGAGATGCGCATCCGTTCCGACCGCACCGCCAACTGGCTCCGCGACCACGGAGTGGAGCCCGGCGACCGCATCCTGCTCATGCTGGCCAACCAGGTGGAGCTGTGGGACGTCATGCTCGCGGCGATCAAGCTCGGCGCCGTCGTCATCCCCGCGACCACCCTGCTGGCCGAGGGTGACCTGCGCGACCGGATCGCCCGCGGTGGCATCAAGCACGTGATCGCCCGCGCCGAACTGGCCGACCGCTTCTCCGCCATCTCCGGCGCCTACCAGCGCATCTCCGTCGGCGGGGCCGACGTGAGTGGCGCCGTCGGCGGGGCCGATGTGGGTGACGCCGTCGGCGGGGCGCCCGAGGGCTGGATCGATCTGGCCGGCGCGATGGACGCCTCCCCCGACTTCGAGCCCAGCCACACCACGCACGCCGACGACACCCTGCTGCTGTACTTCACCTCCGGCACGACCAGCAAGCCCAAGCTCGTCGAGCACACGCACGCCTCGTACCCCGCCGGTCACCTGTCGACCATGTACTGGATCGGCCTGCAGCCCGGTGACGTCCACCTCAACGTCTCCTCGCCCGGCTGGGCCAAGCACGCCTGGTCCAACGTCTTCACCCCGTGGATCGCCGGCTCGTGCGTGTTCATCTACAACTACTCGCGCTTCGACGCGACGGCGATGATGCGCGAGATGGACCGCTGCGGTGTGACCAGCCTGTGCTGCCCGCCGACCGTGTGGCGCATGCTCATCCAGGCCGACCTCACCCAGCTGCAGGTCCCGCCCCGCCTCGCGGTGGGCGCCGGTGAGCCGCTCAACCCGGAGGTCATCGGCCGCGTCCGCGACGCGTGGGGCGTGACCATCCGCGACGGCTTCGGCCAGACCGAGACCACCGTGCAGATCGCCAACACCCCCGGCCAGCCCATCAAGGACGGCTCCATGGGCCGGCCGTGCCCGGGCTTCGAGGTGGCGCTGGTGGACCCGGCCACGGGGCAGGAGGTCACCGGCGACGGGGCCGAGGGTGAGATCTGCCTGCGCCTCGACCCGCGGCCGCTCGGCCTGATGGTCGGCTACCACGGCGACCCCGAGCGGACCGCCGCCGCGTACGCAGACGGTTTCTACCACACGGGCGACGTGGGCTCCCGGGACGCGGACGGCTACATCACCTACGTGGGCCGCACCGACGACGTCTTCAAGTCCTCGGACTACCGGATCTCGCCCTTCGAGCTCGAGTCGGTCCTGCTCGAGCACCCGGCCGTGGCCGAGGCCGCCGTGGTGCCCTCCCCCGACCCGGTGCGCTTGAGCGTGCCCAAGGCGTTCGTCGTCCTGGCCGGGGACTGGGAGCCGAACGAGGACACGGCGCGGGAGATCTTCGAGTACTCGCGCACCCACCTGGCCGGCTACAAGCGGATCCGCCGGCTGCAGTTCACGGACCTGCCCAAGACCATCTCGGGCAAGATCCGGCGCGTCGAGCTGCGCAGGGCCGAGGTCGACAACGGCCCGTCGGTGGACTTCCCGGGCGAGTTCCGCGAGGAGGCGCTGCGCTGACGGCGACGACGACGAGGTGAGCGCGGCGCCCGCCACGCAGTTCGCGGCGGGGGCGCGACGGGCGCGTACCGACGGTGCTCACGCCCGGACGAGGCCGTCGATCTCCTCCGGCGTCCACGGTGGGTTGTCGTGGAAGTCGCGGTACGCGAGGATCTGCGCCTCGGGGGTCGGGAACCGGCCGATGAACCCACCGGATCCGGCGAACACGCCCCCGGTGACGCCGTCGGACAGCTCCGAGACCAGATAGGTGTAGAGGGGTGCCACGTACTCGGGCCCCGCCGGGTCGAGCGCGCCGGCCACGCTGAGCTCGTCGAGCATGCCCCGTCGCCCGAGCTCGCGGATCTGCTCCTCGTAGCCGTCACCGCTGGACAATCGTGTCCGGGCGCCCGGGCAGACGACGTTGGCCCGGATCCCGTGCTCGGCCAGTTCCGCGGCCATCGCCATGGTCAGCGACGTCACCGCGCCTTTGCCGGCCGGGTAGCCGGTGCCGCCGTAGTCCCCCTTCCACGCGAACGACGACGTGGTGACGATCGCTCCCGATCCCGCCTCCACCAGGTGCGGGGCGAACACCCGGCACGGGGCGAACACGGTCCCGAGGTGGGCGTCCATGAGGTCGGCGAACTCGGAGTGGGAGACCGTGAGGATCGAGGAACCGGCGGGTTCGGCCACCCCGGCGCAGGTGATGAGTCCGCGAACGACCGACTCCCCCTCGCGGGCGCGCGCGAGCATCTCCTCGGCGACCTCGGGCTCGTGCGCGGGTCCGACCACCCCTGCGATCCGGCCGGTCGATCGCTCGGAGAGGTCGTCGACCTGCTCGGCCAGCGCCGTCGCGTCCCGTCCGTTGAGCACCACGTCCGCGCCGCGGGCGGCGAGGTCTTCGGCCACCGCGGCACCGATCCCCCGGGAGGAGCCGGTGACGGCGACGGCCCGGCCGTCCAGCCGGGGCCCCGGGGCCCGGCCGCCCTCTCGCGTCATGACCGCGAGCCCACCGTGTCGGCGCGGCGATCATGGACGGGGTCGCGGTCGGCGAGGACCCGCTTGGCCCAGCCGTAGTCGGTCTTGCTGCTGGGGTGACGCTCGATCTTCTCGACCACCCAGAAGGCGACGGGGATCTTGAAACCCGCCAGTGACGCGCGCAGGGCCTGCTCGAGGGCGTCGAAGTCCCCCACATGGCCCTCGGCCCACTCGATCACGGCACCGACACGGTGCCCGAATCGCTCGTCGGGTACTCCCAGTGCCACCGCGTCCTGCACACCCTCGGCGGCCTTGAGCGCGGACTCGACCTCTTCGGCGAAGATCTTCTCCCCGCCGGAGTTGATGACCTGGCTGCCGCGGCCGAGCATGATGATGCTGTCCGGGCCGTCGTACCGGCCCCGGTCCCCCGTGAAGACCCGCCGGCTGCCCGCGATCTCGCGGAAGGTCTCGGCGGACTTAACCTCGTCCTTGTAGTAGCCGCTGGGCTGGTAGCCGGACTTGACGATCCACCCGATCTCCGTGGAGTCGTCGGGCAGCGGCTCGTCGAAGTCGTCGACCAGCTGCAGGTTGGCGCCCCGCGGGATGCGGGGACCGCGGTCGGCGAACAGCGAACCGTCGTCCAGGTTGGCCTTGGTCGCGACCCCCAGCCCGCCGAAGCCGCTCTCGGACGACCCGAACGCGTCCATGATCATGAGATCGGGACGCAGCTCGAGCAGCTCGGCCTTGACCGACGGGGACAACAGCGCGGCCCCGGAGCTGACCATGAACACGCTCGAGGTGTCCACGCCGGTCTCGCGCATGTGCGCGAGCATCGGCCGCACCATGGCGTCGCCGGCGACGATCACGATCTGGATCTTCTCGCTGACGATCTCCTCCAGGACGTCCGCGGCCCGGAAGTGCGGCAGGTAGTGACACGTACCGCCGGAGAACAAGGCCGTGAAGCTGGGCATGAGCCCGGAGGTGTGGATGAGCGGCAGCAGCACGAGGTAGCGCGCCGGGTCACCGCCCAGTCCGGAGCGGGACTGGTGGAACTCGTCGGGCACCGGCTCGCCGGTGTAGTAGTCGGCGCCACCGGCCAGGCTCCGCCACAGGTCCTCCTGGCGCCACATCACCCCCTTCGGCTTCCCGGTGGTGCCGCCGGTGAAGACCAGGAACAGGTCGTCGCCGCTGCGGTCGGCCGGGACCCGCTCCGGGGAGGCCGCCGCGAGGGCCTCCCTGGCGTCGAGCGCACCGACGGGCAGGTCTCCGGCTCCGGAGCCGTCGTCCACCGCGATGAGGAGCCGCAGCTTCTCCAGACCGTCCGCTGCCGCCGCCACGGCCGGCGCGAACTCGCGGTGGAAGACCAGCGCGCACGCGTCAGAGTAGTCGTAGAGGTACCGCAGTTCGGATCCCGCGTAGCGGTAGTTGATGCTGATGGGGACCGCGCGGAGCTTGAGGACGCCGACGAAGAGCGCGATGCAGTCGACACCGTTGCGCAGGTGGATCGCCACGTGCGCCCCCGCACCCACCCCTCGCGAGGCGAGGACGTCGGCCCACCGGTTGGCCTCGGAGTCCAGGTCGGCGTAGGTGAGGCGACGCTCGTCCTCGACCACCGCCAGACGGTCGCTCCCGTACGCGTCCGCCGCGTGCTCGAACAGGTCTGCGAAGTTGTGTGCCATGACTGGTCCTCCGGGGTGTGACGGCGGGTCGGGCTCAGACGGGGGTGATGGGGAGCGCGTTCCGCTTGGGGCCGAAGTCGAAGGCCGCACCGGTGCTGATGCGGGTCACGGCCACCTCCTCGGACTCCTCCGCGGGCCGGTCCCCCAACCGCAGGACGGCCTCGACACGCGAGCCGTCGGTGGGGACGCGCTCGACCGTCCAGTGCGGGTCCACCGCCTGGGCCGCGGCGGCGAGCGGCCGGAGACCGTCGCGGGCGAGCAGGGGTAGCCAGGTGTCGTCGGCGAACCCGTCCGCGGCCGTGTCCCACCGGACGGTCAGCCCGGTGCCGTCGGAGGTCACCTCGGACGAGTACCCGGTGTACGCGGTCGGGCCGGCGAGCGGGTGCACGTCGAGAACCGCCGCGAGCCCGGGGGCGTCCGCGGCGACGCCCAGGACGTCCCGGATCCGTCCCGCGGCGACACCGGCGATCCCGGTGGCCTGGTAAGCGAGCAACCGGTCGGCGACCTCGGCGTCCGAGCGACGCCGGACCGACTGGTGGAATCCCACGGCGAGCAGGTGCATCTGGAGGTAGACCTCGCGGATGATCCTGATGAGTGCGGCGGAGGTGAACTCCGTGAAGACCAGGTCGCTGAGCAGCGGCCCGGCGTAGTCGTCGCGGTCACCCTCCCCCGTGGTGTCGCGGGGTGCCGGCGGGTCGAACCGGAACCCGACCACGCGGCTCGACGCCGACTCCACCGCCGGTTCAGGGAACGGGAACGGCTCCCCGTCGGGATCGATCCGCACCCGCCAGTGGCAGTGCGGCGTCCGGCCCTCGGGACTGCGGGGCGGACGATGGATCGGCTCGACTACGGCCAGCGGGTTGGTCGCCAGGGCGGTGGCGGGGAACGTGGGGTCCTCGATGTCGTGACACATCGTCGTGACCAGGCGATCCCCCATCGGCTCGACGTCCATGAGCGCGCCACAGTGGTCGAGCCAGAACTCACCGTTGTCGTGGTCGCTCACGGAGTAGCGGAAGTCCATGAACTCGGGCGGCGCACCCACATCGAGCTGGAACCCCTTGAAGATCTCGGCGACCCCGTCGCCGGTGATGGACAGCGCCTCTTTCATCCGCTTCGCGTAGTGCGGGCTGGCGGCCTGCCACTCCTCGATCGCGACGTCGCGCATGCCGTCGACGCCGAACTCGCCGAGGAGGGCCGGCATCCCGGCCCGGTCGATGAGCTGTCCGATGAGGAGCAGGTCCGGCAGGAGCCGGGCGAGTGTCGGGTGGGACAGGGCCTCGAGCGGATCGGGACGCGCTGCGGGCTCCGGCGGCGGCGTGGGCGTCGACGACATGGGACTCAGACCTCGTCCGGAGCCGAGACCGGCCACAGCGGGGCCGGGCTGTCCTCGATGCGGTACCACCCGGCCGGCTTGCCCCCGGCGCCCTCGAAGCGCTTCTTCATGGACGGCGTCAACGCGTCCGCCTCGTACATGCGCATCATCAGGTCCACGACGTTGCCGAAGTCGAAGAAGTCGCGCTGCCAGGCCCACTGCTGGTTGCCGTTGTAGAGGAACCACGACCCACCCAGACCGTGCACCTCGTAGGGCTCGCCGGTCTTCGGGTCGACGGTGTCACGGGCGATCTGCTTCCACAGACACAGCACGTCGCCGGTCTCGGGGTCGATGATCGTGCGGATGTAGGGGTACTCCCAGCCGTCCAGCCCCTCCATCTCCTGGCCGAGGGCGATGTCGCGGATCTCGTCACGGCCGACGGCCATGAAGTCGTCCTTGGTGCCGTAGTTCCAGCCGTAGGTCGCGTCCTCGGCGAAGAACTCGGCGAGGGGCTTCCAGTCCCTGTTGCGCTCACATTCGGCGTTGGCCTCGATCCATCGGTCGACGAACTCGGCGATCTCGGCGCGGTCGAAACGGGTCACGTCATTCACTCCTGGGTGTGGGTTCCGGAGGACCCGGGTCCGGCGTTCGCCGGTCCGGGGTCTCGTCGCCGGATGTTCTGGTTGAGGTTCTGCTTCCGGGGCGGTCAGTCCCCGACCAGGCGCAGGGCCTGGGTCGGGCAGTACTTCACGGCGTCTCTGACCGCGTCGATCTGGTCCTCGGGGATCTCGCCCCGCTTCGCGCGCGCCTTGGCTTCCGCGCCCTTGCCGACGGTGAACCAGTCCGGGGCCTCGGCCTGGCATTCGGCGTGGCCCTGACACAGGTCGAAGTCGACCTCCACCCGCATCACAGCACCCGCTTCCGATAGCGGACCTTGCAGGGCTGGGCCAGCTGGACGACCATCTTCGAGTGGTCGTTGTGGTAGCTCTTTTCGGGCTGCGCGAGCTCGAACTCGTACTCCCGGAGCAGGACCGAGAAGATGGCCTTGATCTGCAGCTGGGCGAACGCCGCGCCCACGCAGCGGTGCCGGCCGGCACCGAACGGGATCCACGTCCAGCGGTTGACGATGTCCTCCTGCCTCGGCTCGAAGTAGCGGTCCGGGTCGAAGGAGTCGGCGTCAGGGAAGTCCTCCGGGAGCCGGTTGGACACCGCCGGCGAGGCGGCGACGGTCTGGCCGGCCCGGACCACGAAGTCGTCGATCTTGACGTCCTCCTGCGCGACCCGCATGAGGATGATGAGCGGCGGGTGCAGCCGCAGGGTCTCCTTAAGCGCGTTCTCGACCTTCGGCATCTGGCGGAGCGCGCCGAAGCTGTACTCGGCCCCGTCGGCGTAGATCTCGTCGAGCTCGGCGAGGACCTGCTCCATGTACTCCGGGTGGCGCAGGAGCTCGATGAGCATCCAGGCGCTGGTGCCCGACGTGGTGTGGTGGCCGGCGAACATCATGGAGATGAAGATCCCGGTCACCTCGTTAGGCGTGAACCGGTGGGTGCCGTCCTCGTTCCTGATCGACACCAACACGTCGAGGAGGTCCCGGTCCTCCTTGTCCGCCGGCGGGTTCGCGATCCGCTCGTCCATGATCGCCGAGACGAGCTCCACCAGACCTTCGCGGGCGGCGTCCCGGCGACGGAACGACTCGATGTCGGCGTACGGGTCGATGTACGCGTGGGGGTCGGTCCCCTGCTCGAGATCGTGGTACAGGTGCGCGAACCGGGCGTCGAGCTGTTCGCGGAACTTCGGCCCGATGAGGCATGCCGACGAGGTGTAGATGGTCAGCTCGGAGAACCACTCGAGCAGATCGATCTCGCCCTCGTCACCCCAGTCGGCGATCATCCGCTCGACCTCGCGCGGGATGGTGACCGCGTGCTGACGCATGTGCTCCCCGCGCAGGGCGGTGTTGTGCAGCATCTCCGACCGCCGCTCCGGGCTGGCGTCGAACACGACGCCCTCCCCGAACACGGGCGTCATGAACGGGTAGGCGGCCGCCTGGTCCAGCGACTCGTCCGGCGCGCGGAAGAACGCCTCGTTTGCGGCCGCCCCGGACGCGAGGCAGATGTCGCGGTCGGCGATCCGGAAGATCCCCAGCTCGCCGCACTCCTCTCGGACCCGCCAGAACAGGCTGATGGGATCGGTCCGGAGCTCATCCATGTGGCCGAGCTCGCCCTCGCCCCCGGACACGCGGGTCGGCTCTTTCAGGGTCGAGAAGTCGACCGGGGTCTCTGTGCTGGTCACGAGTAGTCCTCCTCGATGGGGGCTTCCGGCTGGATCTCCAGCTCGGTGATCTGGGCGCCTCGGGGCATCGACACCATGGCGGCGACTCCCCTGGCGAGGTCGGCGGGCTTACACATCCGTGGGTGTCGGCCGAAGCCGTGCCTGACCCATTCGTTGATGACGGCCTCGGCGGTGTCCTGGTCGAACTCGGTACCCATCTCGGTCATCACCGGGCCCGGGCGGACGACGCCGAGCCGGACGCCCGTGCCCTCGAGTTCCCGGCGGGCCTGCTTGGCCATCGTCTCCAGGCCGGCCTTGGCGGCGACGTACGCGCCCGAACGGGGCCGGGCGGTGTAGGCGACGTCAGAGCCGATGAGCACGACGTCCCCGCGGCGGCGCCCGATCATCCCGGGCAGCACAGCGTGCAGCAGCCTGTGGACGGCGAGAAGGTGGATGTCCACCTGGGCGGCGAAATCCTCCGGGGACAGTTCCCAGACCCGGGCCATCTTGAGCGTCCCGGCGCTGGAGACCAGCACCTCGGGCGCCCCGTAGGCGTCGGTGGCCGCGGTGACGAACCCGGCGACGGAGTCGGCGTCGGTGACGTCGACCGCGCGCGCTGTCGCCACACCGCCGGCCTCGCGGATGGACCGGACGAGGTCGTCGAGACGGTCGGCACGGCGCGCGCCGACGACGACCGGGTGGCCGAGTGCCGCGAGGGCCTCGGCGGACGCGCGGCCGATGCCCGAGGAGGCCCCGGTGACCAGCGCGGGCCGGCCCGTGACCTCGGGGTGGGGCGGGAACCTCAGGCTCATCGCCGGGCCACCTCGACGCGCATCGGCAGGTGGGCGAACCCGCGGACGTTGGAGGAGTGCACACGCTGGGCACCCGGTAGCAGTTCGTACCCGGTGATCGACCGCGAGATCATGTCGAGCGCGATGCGCCCCTCGAGGCGGGCCAGGTGCGCACCCAGGCAGAAGTGCGGACCCTGCCCGAAACTCAGACTCGCCGAGGTGTCGCGGGCCAGGTCGAACGTGTCGCCGCGCTCGAACACCTCCTCGTCGCGGTTGGCGGAGCCGATGAGCAGCAGCACCTTCTGGTCAGCGGGGATCGTCACGCCCCGGACGGCGGTCTCCTGCGTCGTGGTGCGCAGGACCAGCTGGCTGGAGGTGT
Organism: Dietzia sp. HMSC21D01; assembly: GCF_001815995.1. NCBI lineage: Bacteria > Bacillati > Actinomycetota > Actinomycetes > Mycobacteriales > Dietziaceae > Dietzia > Dietzia sp. HMSC21D01. Next base: position 13,942 of record NZ_KV824066.1, read on the forward strand.
CGAACCGCAGCGTCTCCTCCACCCAGGCCGGGGCGAGCTCGGGGTCGTCGAGCACCGCGCGCGACTGATCCGGGTTCTCGTGGCCCCAGAACAGCGCGTTGGCCAGCAGCTTGGTGGTGGTCTCGTTCCCGGCGACCACCATGAGGAAGAGGAAGGACAGGATCTCGTCCTCGTCGAGCCTCTCGCCGTCGATCTCGGCGTCCAGCAACGCGGAGGTGAGGTCCTCGGTCCGCACCCGCCGACGCTCGGCGACCATGCCCTGGTAGTAGGTGATCAGGTCGAGCGCGGCGACCATCGACTCCTGCGGGACGTCCTCGACGCCCTCCTCGCGGTGCATGACCAGATCGGCCAGGCGGCGCAGCTCGGCGCGGTCGGCCTCCGGGACCCCCATGAGGTCCGAGATGACGTCCATGGGCAGCTTGCCCGCGTAGTCGTCGACGAAGTCGAACGCCTCACCGTCGCGGGACCGTGCCAGACACTCGTCCCAGTACTGGCGCGAGATGGCCGCGATCTGATCCGACAGCGCGTCGACGCGGCGGGAGGTGAACCCCTTGCTCACGAGCTTGCGCAGCCGGGCGTGCCGCGGATCGTCCATCGCGAGGAAGGACATCGTCTTGTAGGCGTGCGGACCGTAGGCCGCCGGGTCCAGTGAGACGCCCTTGGCGTTGGAGAACACGTCCGGTGCCCGGAACGCCTCCCGCACGTCGGCGTGCCTGCTCAGGGCCCAGAACCCCAACTCCGCGTTGTGGTAGACGGGCGCCTCGGCGCGGAGACGGGCGTAGTACGGATACGGGTCCTCGTGGACCGCGTAGTCGTACGGGCTGAACACGAGTGGGGCGGGAGCGCTGGTGGTCATGGCCGGTGTCACCTCAGGATCAGTCGAGCTGCGGATTCGATCGCGTCTGCCATGTCCGAGTAGGAGCCGTAGCCCATCCCCGCCCGGACGAGTGCGCCGGCGTAGACCATCTCCAGCGCACTGACGACCTCGTCGTCGTTCTCCTCCCCCAGCGCCGCCACGAGGCGACGGCGGATGTCCGCGCCGATCCGGATGCGCAGGTGGGACACCTCCGGGTCGTCACCCAACAGCGCGGCGGTGACCGCCGACGACAGCCCGGGCTCGTCGGCCAGGAGCATCGCCACGTCGCGCAGGACGGCGACCACCCTGTCGGCGGTGGAGCCGCCCTCGGGTCGCTCGGTCACGTGCTCGCTCAGCCGCCGCCAGAACACCTCCGCGATGAGATGGCCCTTGGAGGAGAAGTAGGTGTACGCGGTCGCCGGGGCGACCCCCGCCCTGGCGGCGACACCGCGCACGGCCAGGCCCCCCGGGCCCTTCTCGCGCAGCACTTCGACCGCCGCGGTGGTGAGACGGTCGACGGTCTCGGCCTGCTGGCCGTTGAGCCTGCGCCGCGTCGATTCGAACCGGAGATCACTGGACATGTGTCTGGACAATACACCACCGCCGGACTACCGTCTAGACAGCTGTCCACCCGACCGACGACCACTCATCCCGACGGAAGGCTCACCGTGACGACGAGCATCACCGACACCGCCCCCCTCCTCATCGGCGGCGAGCTCCGCCCCGCCACCAGCGGCGCCTCGTTCGACGTGCTCAACCCGGCCACCGAAGAGGTCATCGGCCGGGCCGCGGACGCGGGACGCGAGGACATGGACGCGGCCATCGCCGCCGCGCGGACCGCCTTCGACGCCACCGACTGGTCCACCGACCACGCGTTCCGCGCGCGGTGCCTGCGCCAACTGCGCGACGCGTTGCAGGACCAGATCGAGGAGCTGCGGGCGCTCACCATCGCCGAGGTCGGCGCGCCCCGGATGTTCACCGCCGGCCCGCAGCTCGAGGGCCCCGTGGCGGACCTCGGTTGGCTGGCCGACCTCGTGGACTCGTACCAGTGGGTCACCGAGCTGGGCGAGTCCGAGATCATGGGCGTGCGCTCGAACCGGTCCACCCGCCGCGAGGCGATCGGTGTGGTCGGCGCCATCACACCGTGGAACTTCCCCAATCAGATCAATCTCGCCAAGATCGGCCCTGCCCTGGCCGCCGGCTGCACGGTAGTTCTCAAGCCCGCGCCGGACACCCCGCTCATCGCGGCCGCGGTGGCCCGGATCGCCGCCGAGCGCACGGACATCCCCGCCGGCGTGCTCAACGTGGTCACCGGCACCGACCACGGGCTCGGCGCGCAGCTGGTCGAGGACCCGAGGGTCGACCTCATCTCCTTCACCGGCTCCACGGCGACCGGCAAGAAGATCATGGCGGCCGCCGCCGAGACGCTGAAGAAGGTCTTCCTCGAGCTCGGCGGGAAGTCGGCGTCGGTCGTGCTCGATGACGCCGACCTCGGAACCGCCTGCTTCATGACCGCCCTCAACGCCTGCACCCACGCCGGCCAGGGGTGCGCGCTCACCACCCGGCTCGTCGTGCCGCGGGCCAGGTACGACGAGGCGATCGAGGCCGCCAAGGGGGCCATGGCCTCGTTCGCCCCGAAGGACCCGAACGACCCCGGCGCGTTCTGCGGCCCGGTCATCTCCGCCGCGCAGCGTGAGCGCGTCGAGGGCTACATCGAGCTGGCCAGGCAGGAGGGCGGGACCATCGAGACCGGCGGCGGCCGCCCCTCCGACCCCGACAAGGCCCGCGGCTTCTGGGTCGAGCCCACGCTCATCTCCGGCCTCGACAACTCTGCTCGCGTGGCGCAGGAGGAGATCTTCGGCCCCGTCCTGGTCGTCATCCCCCACGACGGTGACGACGACGCGATCCGGATCGCCAACGACTCGCCCTACGGCCTGTCCGGCGCGGTGTGGGGCACGGACCCCGAGCGTGTCGAGAAGGTCGTCGCCGGCATCCGCACCGGGACGCTCGGGGTCAACGGCGGGCAGTGGTACGGCGCCGACGTGCCCTTCGGCGGCTACAAGGAGTCCGGCATCGGCCGCGAGATGGGGCGCGAGGGCTTCGAGGAGTACCTCGAGATCAAGTCCGTCGCCACCCCGGCCTGACCGGCCACCACCGCACACCACCTACAGGAAGAGACACAGACGACATGGGACGTTTCGACGTGAAGACCGCCATCGTGACCGGGGCCGCCGGCGGCATCGGGGAGGAGTACGCCAAGGCGCTGGCCGCCGAGGGCGCGAACGTGGTGGTGGCCGACGTCGCGGCCGACGGCGGCGAGCGCGTCGCCGCCGAGATCACCGAGGCCGGCGGCCAGGCGTTCTTCCAGCACACCGATGTCTCCGACCCGGACTCGGCGAACGCCTGCGCCGACGCGGCGGTCGAGAGGTTCGGCCAACTCGACCTCCTGGTCAACAACGCCGCGATCTTCGGCGGGATGAAGCTCGACTTCCTCATCACCGTCCCGTGGGACTACTACGAGAAGTTCATGTCCGTGAATCTCAACGGGCAGTTGCTCATGGTCCGCGCGTGCTGGGAGAAGATGGCCGCCGCCGGTGGCGGCGCGATCGTCAACCAGTCCTCCACCGCGGCCTGGCTGTACTCGGGCTTCTACGGCCTGGCCAAGGTCGGCGTCAACGGCCTCACGCAGCAGCTGGCCACCGAGCTGGGCGGCTCCAACATCCGGATCAACGCGATCGCTCCCGGCCCGATCGACACCGAGGCGAACCGCTCGTCGACGCCGCAGTCGATGGTCAAGGAGATGGTCGACAAGTTGCCCCTCAAGCGCATGGGCCAGCCGGAGGACCTGGTGGGCATGCTGCTGTTCCTGCTGTCGGACGAGGCGTCGTGGATCACCGGGCAGATCTTCAACGTCGACGGCGGACAGGTTATTAGATCGTGAGCGAGCATCCGGTCATGAGCGCGCATCCTGACCCGAGCGACCCGGCCGGCATGAGCGGGCACGCCGACTCCGCACAGATCGGCCCCGGCCTGCCCGATGACTCCCCCGCCCCGGTCGGTTTCATCGGCCTGGGCAACATGGGCGCGCCCATCGCCAAGCGCCTCCTGGCCTGGCCCGGCGGCCTGGTGGTGTGCGACGTGCGCGCCGAGGCCACCGAGCCGTTCGTCGCCGAGGGTGCCACCGCGGTCGCGACCGGCGCCGAGGTCGCGCGTACGGCGCGGCTCGTGTCCGTGACGGTGCTCGACGACGCCCAGGTCCGCGAGGTCGTCGACGGCCCCGACGGGATCCTGCGGACGGCCGCGCCCGGCACCGTGATCGCCGTGCACTCCACCATCTCCGACTCCACGGCCGTGGAGCTGGCCGAGCTCTGCGCGGCGAACGGCGTGCACCTGGTGGACGCGCCGGTCTCGGGTGGCGCGCAGGGCGCGGAGTCCGGTCAGCTGGCGGTGATGGTCGGTGGACCGAGGGAGGTCTACGAGGCGTGCAAGCCGGCCTTCGCGCTGTGGGCGGGGATGCCTGTGCACGCCGGCGAGGTGGGAGCGGGCACGAGGATGAAGCTCGCGCGGAACCTCCTGCACTTCATCTCCTTCACCGCGACCGCCGAGGCGTCCCGGCTGGCCGAGGCCGCCGGCATCGACATCGCCGAGCTGGGACGCGTGGTGCGCCACACCGACGCCATCACCGGCGGCGCCGGCGCGGTGATGCTCCGCGAGACGACCGCGCCGATCGCCCCCGACGACTTCTGGCACGGCGTGTTCACCCACGTCCGGGCGCTGGGCGAGAAGGACTTGTCCCTGGCGTTGGCGCTGGGTGACCGCCTGGGCGTGGACCTGCCGCTCGGGGACATCGCCCTGCGGGACCTGGGCTCCGGGTTCGGCGTGGGACCGGGCGAGATCGCGCGCGCGGCCGCCGGTGCCCGCACAGGAGGGCGCGAGGACCACGATGACGACGACGACGAGGAATTGTAGATGAGCGAGGCCGCAGACACCGGGATGAGCCCGGAACGCACGCACGGACTGGCCATGATGACCGAGGTGTACGGCTTCGAGATGTCCGACGGGCCGGGTGACTACTTCGCGGAGACGGCCGACCACCTCTTCGGCCGGATCTGGTCCCGCCCCGGCCTGACGCACCGCGACCGCCGCCTGCTGCTGCTGGGTGCGCTCACGGCGCAGGGCAACACCGACGTCGCCGACATCCAGGTGGGCGCCGCGCTGGGCAACGGCGAGCTGACTGCGGAGGAGCTCGAGGAGATCGTGCTCTTCCTCTGCTACTACGCGGGCTGGCCCAACGGCACCAAACTGGGCAACGTGGTGGGTCCCCACGTCGCGCGCGCCCGCAAGGCCGCCCGCCGCGCCGAGGGCTGAGGGGTGGGCGCTAGGTTGACAGTCATGACCGCACCCGAGATCGAACCCTCGCTGCTCGCCGTCGCACTCGCGGCCCCCGGCTTCATGCCACTGGAGGAGGGCACGACTCTCTACGAGATCGCCTGCGAGTACCTGGGCGACGGCGTGGGCGTGGAGATCGGCACCTACTGCGGCCGCTCGACGGTGTTCCTCGGCGCGGCCGCGCGCGTGACCGGCGGCAGCATCGTCACCGTCGACCACCACCGCGGGTCGGAGGAGCACCAGCCGGGCTGGGAGTACCACGACACCTCGCTCGTCGACCCGCACACCGGGCGCCTGGAGACCCTGGTCGCCTTCCGTCACACCATGTGGGACGCGGGTCTGGACGAGGTGGTGACCGCCGCGGTGGGCAGCTCCCGGCAGGTCGCCCGGGTGTGGGGCACTCCCGCGTCGTTCGTCTTCATCGACGGCGGCCACTCCTCCGAGGCCGCGCAGGCCGACTACTCCGGCTGGGCCCCGTGGGTGAAGATCGGCGGAGCGCTGCTCATCCACGACGTGTTCCCGAACCCCGAGGACGGCGGTCGCCCGCCGTACGAGATCTACTGCCGTGCCCTGGAGTCCGGGCAGTTCACCGAGGTGGCCGCCGTGGACTCGCTGCGTGTCCTGCGCCGGGACTCCGGCGAGGTCGGCGCGCCGATGCCCTGACCAGGGGTCACACGGCCCAGCGGCCGCCCGCGTTCCACGCGTCACCGGAGCCCGGGCGGCCGCGGCGTGTGTGCAGGAACCGCCCCACCACGGCGGCCCCGAGGTCGTCGACTTCCGGCGCCACCACGGTGCCCTCGACCCGCCGGGCCAGCGCGTCGAGGAACCGCGAGAGGCCGGGGTCCGCGCCCAGGCGGAAGAACGTGGTCTGCGCGCCGAACCGGGCGACCCTGTCGAGTTCGTCGACGGTCGTGCGGATGGTGTCCGGGTCCGGCGGGTAGGCGAACCAGGGTTCGCCGCCACTGAGCAGGTGCGCGGTGGGTTCGCCGTCGGTGACGATGAGCAGGACCGGTTGCATGGTCGGGTGCTCGCGGAAGAAGCGCCCCGCCAGGAGCAGCGCGTGGTGCAGGTTCGTCCCGGCCTCGTACTGGGCGTCCAGTGACAACAGTGACTCGATCGTGCGGGACTGGGCGAACCGCCCGAACGAGATGAGCTGGAGCCGGTCCTGCCGGAAGCGGGTGCTCACCAGATGATGCAGGGCGAGCGCGGTGCGTTTCATCGGCACCCAGCGGCCCTCCATCGCCATGGAGAACGAGGTGTCCACGAGCAGCGCGACCGCGGCCTGCGTCCGGGCCTCGGTCTCGCGGACCTCGATGTCCTCGGGCAGGAGCCGGACCCCGCCGGCGGGGTCACCGCCCTCGGCGGCGATGCGGGAGATCGCGTTGCCGATCGTCCGCGGCACGTCCCACGACTCGACGTCGCCGAACTCCCACGCCCGGCTCGACCCCGTCTGGTCGCCCGCCGCCCCCGATGCGCGGGTCTCCCGCGCGCCCGAGCGGCCGGACAGCCGGCGGGCGGCGTCCCGCAGCAGCGACCTGCCCAGTTTGCGGAGCGCGGCCGGGGACAGTCGCAGGTCGCCGTCCGACCGGCGGCTGAGGTAGCCCGAGTCCCGCATGGCCTGCTCGAGACGGGCCAGGGTCTGGACGGACACCGCCGCCTCGCGGCCGAGGGTGCGGGCGACGGCCTCCAGATCCAGTTCGGACAGCGGCGACCGGTCGCTGCGGGACAGCTGCTCGGCCAGGCGGTCGAGGTCGCCGAGTTCGGCCATCGCGGCCGTCCCCTCGGACATGCCCAGCCCCTCGGAGCCCTCGAAGTCCTCGGAGCCGTCCCAGTTCTCCCCGGGTCGCAGTGTCTGCAGTAATCCGTCGAGTCTGCCGAGCTGCTCGGAGAGCTCGGGGGAGCCGAACGCCTGCTGCGACAGGGCCATGAGCTCCTCCCGCTGCTCCGGGGTCATCGAGCGCATCATCCGCTGCGCTGCGGCCGAGCGCTTGGCGAGGGTGTCGATGAGCTCGTCGACGTTCTGCGGCTGCTCGGGGAACGCATCACCGTGTTTGTCCATGAACTCGCGGAAGTCCTCGTCGGTGTCCTCCCCGCGGGCGTGCTTGTCCAGCAGGTCGGTGAGGTCGGAGAGCATCTCGGACACCGCCGCCCGGTCGGCGTCGGTGGTGTTCTCCAGCGCCTGCCTCATGCCGGCGAACCGCGCGTCGAGGGCCTCGGCACCCAGCAGGTCCTGGATCCGCTTGTACGCCTCGCGGGCGTCGGGCGAGGCCCAGTCGTAGTCTTTGAGTTCCCCCACCGCGGCCGCCGGGCTGTCGGGGAGGTTCTCGATGGTCATCTCCCGCAGGGTGCGGTCCATGGGGTCCATCTCGGTGTCACGGGCGAGCTGCCCGCGTTCGGCGAGCAGCGCCTCGTCGAGCAGCTTGGACACCTCGTCGAGGGTGCCGCCCAGTCGGTGGCGCTTCAGCAGTTCACGCCGCCGGCGGTGGACGCGCCCGGCGAGCTCGTCGAGCCCGGTGTGGTCGCGGCCGCCGGAGCGCAGGAACTCGCGCATCGACTGCTCGGGCGAGTAGCCGGCCATGACGCCCTCGGACACCGCGTCGAGTGCCTCGGACAGGTCGAGCGGGGGCGCGAGCGGGTCCGGCCCGCCGACGTAGCGTCCGTAGCGGGCGCGGGGTTCTGGTCGCGACATCGCGCACCTCCTGCTCCGGCGGCCGCGTGGCCACCGGGGCGTGTCAGCCGTAGACGGCGGCGCCGTCCCCGGTCTCCTTGGACAGGCGCCGCGAGAGGTACAGCCCCTCCAGCGCCAGCTCGATCGCACCGGCCCGCTGGCCGGCGTTGGTGGCGCCGACCCGGTCGGCGATCTCGTCGTACAGCCCCGGTACGGACAGCTCGGGCAGTGCGGCCAGGAACTCGGCGGCCGTGACACTCGCCCCCGTGGTCAGGGTCACCGAGCCGTCGAACGCCTCGACGAGCGGGGCCATGTCGATGCCGCGGAAGAGCCCGCGCACCACGTCCACGGTCGCGGTGCGGAGCAGGTACCGCAGGATCTCGGATTCGCGCCCCTCCTCGCCGGGTTCGAACTCGATCTTGCCGCGCAGGACCTCCACGGCGGCGTCGAGGTCCACGAGCCGGGCCACCGCTTCGCCGGGGTCGTCGGCCCCGCGGACGGCGGCCC
>NZ_KV824067.1:0-18880 GCF_001815995.1 Dietzia sp. HMSC21D01
TCTGGCCCGCCCCCAACTCGCCGAGCCGGTCCTTTTCGTTCCGGCCCCGCTCCCCGGCGGCTCCGATAAAGTTACACGGCCGCCGACAGAACACCTAATCGCCAGGTCAGGGGCGTTCTCGGCGTGTTGGCCGCAGCTATGCCCCGACGCGCCTTCGGCTCGTGGAAGCTCCGCGACAGGCAGAGCCCGTGGAGTTGGCCATGATCATCTGGGCGGTGGCGACCCGTCTCATTCGTCAATGGTGAGGTCGTCTGCCACTGCCGCCAGGTCGGCGTTGACCATCCTCTGCCGACGCTGGGTCGCGAGTATGGCGTTGCGTAGACCCGGATCGATGTCGACCACGTGAAGCTCGACCCCGAAGACGCTGGCGGCATGCTTGACCCAGCCGGTGATCGACGACCGCGCTTCCTCGCTCGCGAACACGATGATCGGCCGCACGTCGCGGTATCCCGGTTCGCTCCGAAGTAGCGCGAGCTTCAGAACGTCCTGGGCGATCTTCTTCCGCTGGCCGCCCTTGAGCCTTCCCTGTCGCGCGTACGCCTCCACCGCGAACTTCCCGTCTTCGCTCCGAGCGTCGAGCTGAATGCGCACTCCCCCGCTGAGCGTCAGCGATCCCCCACGAGTCAATGCCACTCCGAGCTTGGTCGCCAGGGCGTCGACGATCGCGATCTCGGCCTCGCCGTCCCTCAGCCGAGCCCGTTCTGCCGCTGATATTCCTCGGTCGTCATCTGCACGAGCCGCGAGTAGCGGCCCTCCACGTTGTCCACGTAACCGATCGTCCGCACGTACGGCGCGATCACGTGCACCTTCTGCAGCGGCGTCACGATGAGCAGCTGGATGCCGAGCTTGGCGAACAGCTCCAGCGCGTAGCGGGTGGAGGCGTCCGAGCCGCGGCCGAAGGCCTCGTCGATCACCGCGAACCGGAAGTCCCGGGCCTTGGCCGCGCCCCACTCCAGGCCGAACTGGTAGGCCAGCGAGGCGGCGAGAATGGTGTAGGCCAGCTTCTCCTTCTGCCCACCCGACTTACCGTCGGAGTCGCGGTAGTGCTCGAACTCCCGATCCGTCTCGCGGTCGCGCTCGGAGGCGGAGAAGGTGAACCAGTTGCGCACATCCGTGACGCGCAGCCGCCATGCACGATCCGACTCGCTGTGCCCCTCGCGGCCGCGGAGTCGCTCGAGAATCGCGCGCACCTGCTCGTACCGGCCCTCGGAGTACTGGCCGTCGCCGTCGAAGGCGTCGTCGGTGACCCCGCGCAGGTCGGCGCGGAACTGCCGCACCTCCTGGTTGACCGTGTTCTCGCGGTCGAGCCGCACGTACCGCCCGGGGTTGAAGTCGATCGCGCCGAGCGCCTCGTTGGTCTTCTCGATCTTCTGACCGATGTCGTCGGCCTGGCGCAGCAGCCAGTTGTGGAACCCGGCGAGCTCGCGGATGGTGTTCTTGCGCAGCTGGCTCTCGAACTCGTCCACGAACCGCGGGAGGTCGTCGTCGGCCAGTCGGGCGTGGAACCGCACGTACTCGGCGCGGGCGGCCACGGCCGCGTCCATCTCCTTGGTCTGCTCCGGCCACGTGCGGCGGATCTCGGCCATGGCCTGGTGGATCCGCGTGGTGAGGCCGTTGAGCTCGCGCTGGGCGCGCTCGGCGTCGGCGTCGATCGCATCCGAGAGCGCCGCCTCGGCGGAGTGCGCCTCGTCGGCGGTCTGGGCCAGCTCGGCGCCGGGGTCCTCGCCGTAGCCGAGCCGCTCGCGCAACCGCGGGTACACCTCGCGCGCGGACTCGAGCAGTGCCTCGTCCAGCTCGCCGAGCACGCGCTGGTCGCGGGCCATCTGCCGCTGTTCGTGGTCGATGCTGGACTGCCAGCGGCTGCGGTGGTCGGAAAGCTCGCGCTCGTCGTCGGCGACGTTGGCGGCGCGGGCGTCGAGGTCGGCGATCCGCTGGTCGATCTCGGACAGCTCGTCGCTGCCGCGGACCAGGCGCAGCCGCTCGGCCTCGGCGGCGTCGGCGCGTTGCTGGGCCTCGGCCCAGTCCAGGTCGCGCCAGGACGGGTACTCGTCGAGCCGCACCAGCGCGGTGCGGGCCTGTCCGGCCGCGGTCTGCTCGGCGGTGGCGGCGTCAAGGCGGGCGGCCAGTTCGGCAACCTCGCCCTCGAGTCGGGCGCACCGCGCCCGCAGCGCGTCGACCTTGTCCTCGTTGCGCCAGCCCAGCACCCAGTTGCGGGCGTCGGTGGTGGCGGTGCGGTCGTCCTTGACGTGCCGGTTGCGGGAGCGGATCTGTCCCTGGACGGTCACGGCGCGGTCGGCGCGGCGGAACTCGTCCATGGTCTGTGCACACAGGTGGTCGGCGCGGGCGTAGAGCTCCTTGGCCAGGTAGCCGCGCAGCGGCGAGTCGGCGATCTCCACGGTATCCGCGAGCAGCAACCCGTCGGTCTGGGGCCGCTGCAGCGGCACGTGCTTCTCGGGGACCCGCTCGTAGACCAGGCGCACGCCCACCTCGCGGCCGTCGGCGCGGCGGGAGGTGAGCCGGCGGGAGTCCACCCACTCGGCCACGTCGGCGTAGTGCTCCTGCGGCACGAGCAGGGACAGGGCGAATCCGCGCAGGACGCGTTCCGCGACGCCGCGCCACTGGGCGTGCTCGGCGGCGATGTCCATGAGCTCGCCGGCGAAGGGCAGCTCGGCGGCGTCAAGGCCGAGTTCAGCGCACAGCTGGCCGCGGACCTGCAGCTGTTCGGTGGGCAGGTTGCTGGTCCGCCCGGTCAGGCCGGTCAGCTCCTCCTGCACCTCGCGCAGCTGCCGTTTGCGCTCGCCGTGTTCCATGACCAGCGCGTTGTGGCGGGTGGCCAGGTCGACGCCGTGGGAGTCCAGCTCGGCCTCACGTGCGGCGATCGCCTCGGGTAGGCGGGTGAAGGCCGCCTCGTCGGTGACGGGGTCCAGGCCGGCGCGGGTCACCGCGTCGGTGAACCGATCCCGACGACGACGACGCTCGTCCAGCTGCTCCCGGGCGGCGGCGGCATCTCGCTCGAGGTCGCCTATGCGGTTGCCGCCGGATTCGGCGCGCGCGGTGACCAGGGCCTCGCGCTCGGTGGCCAGTTCCCTGGCCTTCGCCCGGAGGCGGACCACCTCGGTGTTGGCGGAGGCGACCTCGGTGGTCAGCGTGTCGATCTCGGCTTGGCGCAGGGAGATGCGGAGCTCGGCGAAGTACGGACGAAGGGCCAGGCGCTCCTCGCGGAGGCGTTCCCGGCGTTCGAGCGCGGTGTCGTAGGTGTGGATCTGCTCGACCAGCGGCTCGAGTGCGGCGAGCTGGGTGCGGGCGCGGGTGACGGCGTCGTGGGCGCGGGTGAGGTCCTCGAAGTGGCGCAGGATGCCTTCGATGCGGGCGGAGGCGTCCACGGGTTCGAGCATGTGGGTGCGGACGAACTCGTTGAGGTCGCCGACGGACTTCATGGAGATGGTCTGGTGGAACAGTTCCATGGCCTGCTCGGAGCGGATGCCCAGCAGGCGGCGCATGGCGCGGCCGTAGGTCGGGAAGTCCTTGTCCACCACGGCCCCGCCCTCGCGTAGGCGGGTGATGAGGGCGCCGAGGTCGGAGCCGAAGCCGGTGAAGTCCGGGTCGATGGACAGGGCCCGGTCGGCGGTGACGAAGCGTCGCCACGGCTGGCCGGTGGCCTCCTGCTGCTGGAAGACCTGGGCGAGGGTGACCTCCTCGCCGTACCCCTCGTTGCGGAAGACGCCGAGGATCACCGAGTACGAGTGGCCGTCGCGCAGCCCGACCGAGCGGACGCTGCCGGTGGCCTCGTTGCGCTCGGTCTTGTGGTGGCCTTCGACGTACGAGCGCAGGGTGCGCTCCTTGCGGGCGGCGCCGGCGGCCTTGTTGTAGTCGATCCGGTGCGACGGCAGCATGAGCGTGCTCACCGCGTCCACCAGGGTGGACTTGCCGCTGCCGATGTCGCCGGTGAGCAGCAGGGTCTCCCCCGCCGGCTCGAGGGTCCACACCCGGGAGTCGAAGGTGCCCCAGTTGAGGACCTCGAGGCGGGCCAGGCGGAAGCCGGGGCGCTCGCCTCCGCCCAGCTCCACCGAGGAGAACAGGCCGCTAGTCATCCGTGTCTCCAGGTTCAGTGGTGGTGGGTTCAGGCGCGCCTGCCTCGGCGTATTCGGCGAGCTTGGCCGAGAAGTCCGAGAGCGTCTCGGCGTCCACGTACGCCTTGAGGATGCGGCGCACCTCCCACTCCCCTTTACGGTCCTTGAGCTGGCGCAGGAACCCCATGCCGACGAGCCGGTTGATGGAGGCGTCGATCTGATGCTGCTCGCGCGCCTCGTCGGTGCTGCGGTGCAGGAAGAGCTGGATCATCTCCACGATCTCGTCATGGGTGAGCACCAGCTGCCCGGGGTCGCCCGCCGACTCGAACTCCGCAAGTCGCTTGCGAAGGAGGACCAGCAGGAGACTGTCGGCGTACGTCAGAGTTCGTCGCCGGATGACAGGGGGAAGAGCGTTCTCGCCCTCCGGGGTGTCCGCGGTCCGCAGGTAGGCGTAGCCCTCGTCGTCGTCGACAACAACCTCAAGTCCCACGACGGCGAAGTGGTCACGGACGGCGCCCTGGTGACGCACCAGGTCGTCCCAGGCGTCGGACTCCTGGTACACGACGCCCTGCATGAGGCGGATGGCGCTGACCGCCACGGCGCGCTCGGGGGTGACACGGCCGGCGGTGACACGGTCCCCGACGGCACGGTCGGAGGTGCTGGATCCGGAGGCGGTCATCGGCGGGTGACCTCCACCCGCGGCATCGTCGCGCGCATGTGCCTGCCTGCCTCGTGGTACTCGATCACGGTCTCCTCATGCTCGTGGGTAGTCACTACGAGATCGTCCTCGTCCAGCGCCAGGTAGCCGACGATCTCCGCCGCGCCGTGCTGGAGCGGGTACAGGGAGATGATGTCCTCCAGCCGCGCGGTGCCGTGCACCGGGATCAGCGCGCGGATGCGGGTGGCCAGGCGCGCGGGATCCACCACGACCTGGTTGGCCAGCACGGACGTGTCGACCTCCTCCGCCTCGACCGGCTCCAGGTCGCTGTTGACCTCGGAGGCCGGACGGACGGTGAACAGGGGGCGATCGGTGGGCAGGGCGACGTCGATGCTGGTCTCCTCCAGCTCCAGACCGAAGCCCGGCAGCTCTCCGTCACGGAGGTGCAGGGCGGTGGTCTCGACCTCGCGCACCAGGTCCAGCACGCGGCGGTTCTCCAACCACACCTGGTCGTCGGTGAAGCGGCGCAGCTGCTCGGAGATGCTGCGGACCGTGTGCTGGGTGCGCTCGGCGGCCTCGGCCCAACTGTGGTGGACCGTGCGCAAGCGGCGGTCGGCGCCGACCTCCTCGATGCCTGTCATTCGGTCGAGCAGCATCGACAGCTCCTCCTGACCCGAGGTGGACAGCAGCAGGTCGTAGAAGGCCTGGAAGCTGCGGCCCTGGTCGGAGGAGTCGATCATGCTGCGGCCGTGGACGAGCTCGGCCAGCAGCTCGCCCTTACTGCCCTGCCACGTGGCGATGCGCTCGCGCGCCGACCGGTCCAGGGCGCGGAAGTTCTCCTCCACCTGCCGGAAATCGGCCAGCAGCTCGCGGGCGGTGGCGGCGAACTGCTGGTAACGCTCGCGCACGGCAGTGCGGTCCAGCAGGCCGGCCTGCGGATCCTCGCGGAGCTGATCGATCTCCCGCTCGATGTCCTGCTTGCGGCGCTCGAGCTGGTCCAGGCGCTTGGCGGGGTCGGACTCGGTGCCCTGCGCGATCTGGCGTAGCAGGTCCACCGCGGTCTGCAGGCGCGACTCGGTGCCCACGAACGACTGCTCGGCCAGGCCCTGCACCCAGGCGTAGGCCTTCTCCAGGGCCGGGGTGGCGTCGTAGTGGATCTCGTCCGCGCCCAGCGGGTAGAAGCGCCGCAGGAAACCCGCCTCGGGGCCGGCCCAGTCCGCCAGGTACTCGGCGGCCGTGCGGAGGAACCGCGGGTTGGCCGGGTCCTGGGTGTTGATCGCGTACAGCTGGTCGTCCAGCGCTGCGACGAGCTCGCTCTCCGGGCTCGCTCCGCGCCCCTCCTCCACGAAGAACCGGCCCAGCACCGTGAGCAGCAGCGGCGCGTGCGTGGCGCGCAGCATCCGCCACGCGGGATGCCGCTCGCGCAGCGCCTCGATCTGCGCGTACTCCACGTAGGGCTCCTCGCGGTGGGTGGACTGTCGGTGACGGCGGCTCGTGCGCCGAGGGGACAGTCTAGGAGCGGGGGGTGCGGGGCCCGCGCGGGGGCGAGGGCGGAGGGGACCGGCTCGGCTGATCGGTGTGCCCCGGTGGCGAGAGATGGCGATGCGCTTGACGTTACCGCGGTGCGTGGACTGCAGACACAGCTTGCACCCCCACCGCTTAGACCGGCCACTGCCAAGGCGTGGGCTATCGTACTTCGAATGAAGGTGTTCATCAGTTGGTCCGGACCCTACAGCCGCGACGTTGCCGTAGCACTTCGCGAATGGCTACCCGGAGTTATAAACAAGCTGGATCCATTTGTCTCTTCCAAGGACATCTATGCTGGGACCCGTTGGCAAATGGAGATCGCGACTCAGCTACAGTTCGCCAATTTCGGACTAATCTGTGTCACTCGGAACAATCAGACCGAATCGTGGCTAAACTTCGAAGCAGGCGCTCTAGCTAAAGCCATAGATTCTAGCCGCGTCATTCCAGTAGCCATCGACCTCAAGCCTTCAGACATCAAGTTGCCCCTTGGGCAGTTCCAGGGCCAAGAACTGACCGCCTCTGGGGTCCTGGAAATAGCTACCGCCTTGAATACTGCGCTAGAAGAGCCACTTCCCGCCGAACTACTCGAACGCTCGGTGAAAACCTGGTGGCCTTCACTTGAGGAGACGATACGAGAAATTCGCGGATCACATGCCTCCGAAACCTCTCCGAAAGAAACAAGTCGGAGCGATCGCGAACTGATCGAGGAGGTTTTGAACACCGTGCGCAGCCTAGCTCGTACCATCAACCCCCGTCGAAATCAAAAGGGCGGAGCACCGATAGGCGAGAAGCACCCTGCGGTAATCGAGGTCCAACGCCTGCTTCAAGACGAACTAGATGACGAACACATCTCAGTGATGACAGCAAAAAGCTTCAGGGGCATCGGAATACGCTCGGGCAAGAGAGTCGAAGAAGGCATACAACAAACAATCCGAGCGATTTGCGAGCCCTACGATATTGACGTCCAGTTCTTAGATCGACGACCGGCTAGGAGCGCGCCCGAACAATCCCCGCCCGATGAGAATTAGTTGATTCCAGTCGACTATTGCAATTCGCAGAAAGCCTGCCGGCACGCTTGCCGCCACCAACTGGCGCTTGGCGGCGTCGCGCACTCGATAGAGGGCGGGAGCCCGAAGCGGAGTCGATGCATATTCTTAACTATTGACAAAATTGGGCTACTGAGAAAACCAATCAGCTAGACGCTTGGATCTCTCTTAGTTGGGTTTCGATCATCGCCATCGCTCGTCCGACAATGGGGCTTGGTTGAGAAGCTCTCGTCGACGCCGCCAATCGGGCAGGTAGTCATCCATCAACCTCGTGAACCTCTCGCCGTGGTTGCGCTCGAAGTAATGCGTCATCTCATGGGCGACAATGTATTCCAGGCAATCGGAGTGCTTCTTGGCGAGCTCGACGTTGAACCAGATGTGTCGGGTCTCGCGGTTGCAAGAACCCCACTTGGTCTTCATTCGTCGGATGGTCCATTTCGGCACGGCGACCTCGAGGGTCTGTTCCCACCTGGTGATGAGTTCGGGGATCACTTGGCGGAGCTGGTCGCGGTACCACCTGTCAAGATAGGTGCGTCGCTTCTCGACCGAAGTGTCAGCGGGCACGTAGAACACCAGCCGCTCGCCGTCGACCTCGAAGTGCGCCCGTCCGGGCCGTTCGACGACCTTGAGCCGGCGACGAACGCCCCATACATAGTGCGACTCGCCGGTCACCATCTCCCGCTCGGATTGCCGTTCAGCGGAGCGCAGTTTGTCGCGTTGCCGTTTGATCCACGGCAGGCGCTGGATCACCGCCAGGCGCACCTGATCGTCGTCGAGGCGATTTGGTGCGGCAACGCGAACGCGGCCCAGCGGTGGGTAAACGCCGATGTGCAGGTTTTTGATGTCCTTGTAGATGACGTCGACGTCGATGCCGCGGATAGTGAAGTAGGCGTTAGCGGTACTCATCGCGCGCCTTCACCAGTTCAAACAGTTCGTCGAGTCGATCGAAGCCCTCCGGCAGCGTGCGGCTGATCGCCCGCTTGACGACCTTTTCCTTCATCGGGTTGCCGACCCAGTCGTATGGTTTGGTCGTCAAGATCGCGGTGTCCACCTGGATCGGCGTTGCCGGATCGGGCCAGCCGAAGTCGATCAGGGCGCGTCGTGCGTCGTTGTCTGCCCAGTCGGGGTACTTCGTGTCGGACTCCTTAGCGCCGAGCTGCTTAGCAGCGTCGAGGAGCTTGGCCAGGTATTCCTGGTAGTCGATGGCCTCCTGGCGGCGCTGTTCGATGATGGCGTCGAGTAGTTCGCTCATTTTGTCGTAGTACATCGGGTTCAGCGCGTGCTCGTCGATGATCACCTTGCGCATGTTGTTGGTGATGGTCGCGGCGACCGCCTCGGGGTCCTTCTTGATCCCGGCGGGCAGCTTGTCGAGCGCACCAGCGCCGAGCTTGACGATTAGGTCGATTAGACCTGTGTCTTCGAAGTTGGAGACGACTTCGGAAGCGCTGGCCTGGATGTAGGTGTCGAGCAGGAAGCGCATGCCGGCCTCGTACTGCTTGAAGTCGACGTCCTCACCCGCACCGAGCTTCACCTCGGCACGCACGTCTACGTAGTGCGTTATTTCCTTCTTGATCGCCTCGGCGTCGGCTTGGCTGTAGCCGGCGGCGGCCATGTCGTTGGCGAGATTGGCGTAGGCACGAGTGGCAGCCGCAACCGCCTTGTACAGCTCGACGCGCTTGGGCTCGTTGGCCTTGAGTTGCTCGGCGTTGCCCTGCTCCACCGCGCAAAAGTACTGCTGGTACTGCAGCGTGTTCTTCGGTGGCGCAACGGGTTCGACGAGGGCACGAATGCGCTCGAGGGCTTCGTCGAGGTTCTCGCGGGCCTTTTCGATGCGATCGGACAGCAGTCCCTCGATGTCTTTCTTCTCGTAGCCGTCCAGTACACCCGAGGTGTAGTCGTCGACTGCGTTCTCGATGGAGTTGAACAGGTCCTGGTAGTCGACGATGTAGCCGTAGTCCTTGTCGTCGCCGTCGAGGCGGTTGACGCGGCAGATGGCCTGGAACAGACCGTGGTCGCGCATCTTCTTGTCGATATAGAGGTACGTGGCCGATGGTGCGTCGAAGCCGGTCAGCAGCTTGTCGACCACGATCAGCAGCCGCATCTGGCCGGGGTTCTCGATGAACTGGCGCTTGACGGCTTGCTCGAACTCCTCGACCTTGTTCACGGCGGTGTCTTCGGGTTCGTCGAAGTAGTCGGCCAGCATCTTGCGGTAGATGTCGTACTGGCGGATCTTCTCGGTCTTGCCGGCGCCGGAGTCTTCCTTGGCGATGTCGCTGGCGTTCGGGGTGTAACTGGTGACAATGGCGCACTTGCCCTTGAAGCCAGCGGCTACGAACATCTCGTAGAACTTGCAGGCCTGGTAGATGCTCGATCCCACGAGCATTGCATTGCCGCGCCCGTCCATCAGGCGCGGCTTGGTCTCCATGTCGAGCAAGATGTCGTTGACGATCTGCTTTGCGCGCGGCTCGCTGGAGACGACCTTCTGCATGGTGCCCCAGCGCTTCTTAAGTTCGGCCTTGCTGAGGTCGGTCATACCCTTGGTCTTGACCTCGAACCACTTGTCGACCTGTGCCGGACTGGTCAGCTCCTGGTCGATATTGCGGGCCTCGTACTGCAGGTCCAGCACCACACCGTCAGCCACGGCTTCGTCGAACTTGTACGTGTGAATGAACGAGCCGAAGGTCTCGATGCTGGTGGCTTTATCGGCCTTGAGTAGCGGCGTGCCGGTGAAGCCGATGAACATCGCCTTGGGCAGCAGCGCCTTCATGGCGGTGTGCATCTTGCCGGACTGGGTGCGGTGGGCTTCGTCGACGAAGACGAAGATGTTGCCCTGGGCCTTGAAGTCCTTCGGGATGGTGGCGTGCAGTTCTTTGATGAAGTCGGCGGTCGCCTCGTCGTCTTCACCGTCGCTGTCGGCGGCGCGGAACTTGTGGACGAGGGAGCAGATCAGCCACTGTTCGCTGGCATTGAGTGAGCTGATCAGGTCGGCGCCGCTCTTGGTGCGGTAGATCTGTTCGTTGACGCCGTTGAACACCTTCTCGATCTGATCATCAAGCTCGGTGCGGTCGGTAATCAGCAGCACCCGGGCGTCGGGCTGGTTCTCGCGAATCCACTTAGCGAGCCACACCATTGTCAGGGACTTGCCTGATCCTTGCGTGTGCCAAATGATGCCGCCATCGCGCTTGGCGATGCGGTCCTGTGCAGCTTTGACGCCAAAGTACTGGTTATGACGTGGACCCTTCTTGACGCCCGCATCGAAGACGATGAAGTCGTGAATCAGTTCAAGCAGACGCGGCTTGCTGCACATCTGCAGTAGCGCTCGGTCGAGCGGGTCGGCGACGTCGGACGGTTCTTTCCACTCCAGCCAGTACTTCTCCGGTGTGTCGATGACGCCGTAGCGCAGTCCTTCGACGTCGTTGCCGGCGAAGACGAACTGCACGGTCGAGAAGAACGACTGGATGAACTCCGGCTTCTGGTTGCCGATGGTCTGCCGGATGCCTTCGGATACAGCGACTTTGGAGCGCTTGAGTTCCAGCGTGGCGAGCGCCAGGCCGTTGACGTAGAGCACTACGTCCGGGCGCTTGGTGTGCTGGCCTGCGACGGTGACTTCCTCCACGACGACGAAGTGGTTGGCGTCTGGGTTCTTCCAGTCGATCAGCCAGACGGTCTCCGTCTGTTCGCCCACGCCGGGCTTGACCTTCACGCCGTAACGCAGCAGTCCGTAGACGTCCTTGTTCGCCTCGTAGAGGTCGTGGCCAGCGCCAACCGAGGCTGTTCTGCCGAGCTGGTCGAGGGCGCGGTTGATGAGGTTGTCGTCGTAGCCGCGAGCGCGCAGATTCTGCGTCAGTAGCTCGGTCTCGACGTTGGCGTTGCGCTCGCGGTACTCCCAGTTGCCGAGGTATTCGTAACCGAGCTGATCGCGAAACAGCGCGACCACTCGGCTCTGGGTTTCTCGTTCAATTTGTCCTACGTCACTCATGGCTCACCTCCCGCTGCATTGCCTCCTCAACTCCTTCGGTTTCCCACTGTCCATACGTTCTTCGTGTGTTCTGTACCAGCCATGCGGTGCGGCCGTTGGCGCTGCGGCCGGCCACGATGGCGGCGGCTGCGCTCGGGCTGGCGAATACGTGGTTACGGGTGAATCGCATTGCCGAGCCCTCGGGTGTCGGCACGAGCGTGCCGTCTTGCTCCAGCTTTGCACGCAGGCTGGTGTAGCTGTGCCCTTCGCCGCCTGTCCACTTCAGCCGGGCGCTGGAGCCTTCGAGCACGGTGAACTCGCCGTCGACTTCCTGTGCGGTCGCGGTGATACCGAACTTCTTCAATGTCATCTCGAACAGCGGCGAATCGGTGCGCGGGTCGACTGCCTCGGTAGTCGACGCAGTGGTCATTGCTTTCGGTGAGCGGAAGATGTTCACCCCAAGCACAGGCAGCACGATCTTGGCCTGCTCGATGAAGTACTCCATGTCCGACACGTCAGCTTCGGGCAGGACGATCGGTGGCGGCGTGGTGCCGTTGGTGAGCCGGGCTCGACTGGCTTGCAAGGCCAGCGTGATGAACCGACTTTCCAGGTAGCGGGCGTGCGCCTTGGTCAGGTTGGCGTCTTTGCTGGTCAGCACGATGGCTCGATCCCAGAAGTCTTTGCCGTTCTGGTCTTCCGAGCGAGCATGCTGATACAGGCGCTTGCTGACGTCGTCACCTTCGCCGATGTACGCCATTTGCCCGCCAAGACTGTTTGGGTCATCACCGAGCAGGATGTAGATGCCGGTGCGAGTCGCCTCAGGACGCTTCAAGAGCGCCGCAAGGTCCGAACGCGGCGCAGCCACGACATGACCGGTCCAGTTCATAATCTCAGCGGTCAGCAAGCCACCCGGCGTGCCATCAGCCAGAAACAGGCGAACCGATTTGCCGGCGCTCACGAGGCAGCCTCCACGTCAGACTGATCGGCCCAGCGAGCCAACACGCTAAGGGCTGCAAGGTCCTCCAGCGCCTCCTGCTCGCTCAGTTCCTGGTCGACTTCATGGCCCAGTGGATTGCGGATACCCGCAAAGACCCCTTCCGCGAAAGACATCGCGCCACGCTGCACCGACTTGTAGGTGTCACTGCCGTCGTCTTTCATGCGTCGAATCCGAGCCGCATCAGCCTTCGGCTGGTCTGTCGAGAACGCCTGCTCAAACAGGTTCGTCTCGCTCACATCGCGACGACCCACCTTGTTCTGTGTCTCGGCATTGAGCTTTCGAATCGCACCGCCGACTGCTTCGCGATAATGGCCGGACTGCCAGAGCGACTTGGCGCCCTCCCATATCCATGGGTGAAGTTCGGCCGCGGAGAGTTCGGGTGCGTTCTCGCCCAGGTTCTCCTCGACTTCTTGCTTGCGAATCAGCTCCTCGCGGGCACGGATTGCAGCCTCGCGGTGGCGGGTCCAGCGATTGGTCTTCGAAAGGTCGATGTCGGTTCTCCAGGTGGGGATCACCCGGTCGAGGATCTTCTCGACAACCTGCGCTTGTTCGGTCACATCCGCGTCCGAAGAAGCCGTGCTTGACGTGTGGGTGATAGAGACGTAGCCACGTCCACTCCGGCTGTTGTTCGTCATCACCGTCATCGTGATGAACTTGTCCAGCTCCCCAATCGCCCACTCAACATTCATGACACAGCCTCCACTTGCAGGCGGGTGCAGCCGGTGAGGAGTTGCTGCATCATGCCCTGCTTGACCGCGCGGGCCTTGGCGAGGCGAGCGCGAAGAACAGTGGTCTCTACGTCGGCATCATCGAGGACCCTGCGAACTGCCTTCTGCTCCGCTAGGTCGGGAAGTCGAACTTCCACACTCTCAATGCGCGTAGAGCTAAGGCTCGGGACGCCTGAGGCCTCGTTCATCGATCGCCAGTCGATGGTTTGAAACACGTAGTAGAGAAACCGGGGATCAGCTTTGGTCGAAATTTCGGTGTAGAAGAGTGTGTCGACAGTCCAGAATGGACGGTCTTGATACTGCGGTCGATCAATCGTTCCCTTACGACCGATTAGAACCGACGGCTTCGAGTACAGCGGGCGGTCGGCCCAACCAATCTGTCCACCCGTCGCCAGGATCGGTACGGTACCCGAAGGGATCTCGACAATCCTTTGATTGCGCCCGTGTCGAACGGTCAGCACGTCACCGAGGCGGCTGTCCGTCCACTCGCCAGTAAACCCAGGCAGGCGGGTGCGGCCGGTCAGGAGTTGCTGCATCATGCCCTGCTTGATCGCCTGCTTCTTGGCGATTAGGCGTTCGAGGGTCGCTATCAGGTCGTCGGCGTCGGCGAGGGCCGTCGCGATCTCCTTCTGCTCCACCAACGGCGGCATGGGAATCTCGAACTCCGAGAACTGCGACTTGTTGACGAGGGGAACGGCCTGCTCGCCAGCTTGCTCGCGCACGATCGCCGACAGAGTCGAAGTTGCGTAGAACAGGAACTCCGGATCGACCGAGCCATTAGGAATGATTGAGTTGATCTGCTGATTGGTGGCGAGGTCCTCCCCGGCGAGGCCGACCTTGCCAATCGTTGAACCGATGCACACGAAGAGGGTCGACCCAGCCGGGACCCGACGAGAGCCTGCGAATCCCTTGGTGGAAAGCATCTTGGCACTCGTTCGGACGTACTTGGTGCGCCCGAGGTCAGCGGGGCTAACAAAGAGATGCTGGCGCCCGTAGTTCGATCTGTCACTGGTGGGCGGAGTGCCGCCAGTTACGACACTTCCAACAGCATCGAGCCGGGCGTGTGGCCAAGGCGCGGCAGCCATCATTCAGACACCCCCATCGCAGCGAGGTGGTTAGCGACTTTCGCTTCGAGTTTCTCCAGTTCGCCGCCGAGATCGCTCACGGTCTCGGCGTATCGCTCTCCTAGCTGCTGGATACGTGCAACCAGGTCGAGCGTCAGTGCTTCGACTTCACCGGCGATGCGGCGCACGACGGTCGCCTGCCATTTGTCGTCGAGCACGAGGGTCTCGATGTCTTCCTCGGTCAGGTCGCCGTACTTTTTAAGCGTGGCGAGGTCCAGCTCAGCCTGGGCGTCCTTGACAGCCTTCTTGGCTGCAGCTTCGGCGTTGTACAGCTTGGTAGCGTGCTGGAGTGCCTTGATTTCGTCGGGATCGCCGCCCGTCTTGATCGCCTTCAGTCGCGCGGCCACGAGCGCCTTGGAGATCTTGTCATCATCCACGGCATCGGCAAGCAGCCCGTCCTCAACGGCGTGCTCTTCGAGATACTCCTCGATGGCGCGGGTGGCTTCTTCAGCCGTGGCGGTGAGGTCGTCGATGGCGGCCTGTTCGTCGGCGAAGTAGCGCGCCACGATCAGAGCCGGCGGAATCAGATCCATCTTGTACTTGGTGGCACTACGACCGGAACCGACCACAAGATCGGGCGTTTCGGAGAGCTTGCGCTCCTTGTCCTCGATGGTCTTGCGCGGCTTGGCGGCGTTCAGCCAGCCGTCGGCCATGATCAGGTAGACGTCGTCGTGCATCTGAGCGTGCCAGTAGGTCATGAGCTGCTCATAGACGTCGTACTCGTCGAGCAGCGGCATCGGCTTGAAGCGCGTCAGCAGGTCGTCGCCGATAGTCGGGATGAGCTCGTTCGGCTTGGTGCCGGCGGTGATGCCCGCCAGCGTGTCGCGGTGTGAAGCGAACCAGTCCGCCACAATGCCCGTGGCTTCGTCGCGCAGCTTGTGGAAACCGGGTGCATCGAAGATCGCCTTCTGCACTGCGCTGACATCGATCGCCAGGTCGCTGTAACCGGGACGGTTCGGCGCGAAGATCTGGCTACGGAGCTGCGGGAAGGCATCCCAGTAGATTTGGAGTGCGTCGAGATCGCGGTCGGGGATGCCGCCGTGGAGGTGGGCGCTGAGGTCTTGCAGGTCCTCGGGCTCGGAGGAATCGATGTAGCGCGGGATATTGAGGTTGTAGTCGTTCTTGGCGTCGGCGATCTCGCTCATCGGCACCATGCGCGAGTAGCGGTCGATCTCGATCTGCTTGTTGAAGGTGTCGACGATCTTGTGGATGTCCTGGCTGCGGAGGCGGTTCTTGTTACCGTCCTTCATGAAGCCCTTGGATGCGTCAATCATGAAGACGCCGGTGCGAGCCTGGGCGTTCTCCTTATCGAGGATGACCACGCAGGCCGAAATGCCGGTGCCGTAGAACAGGTTTGCCGGCAGGCCGATGATGGCCTTGATGAATCCCTGCTTGAGCAGGCGGGTGCGGATGGTGGCCTCGGCGTTGCCGCGGAACAGCACGCCGTGCGGCAGGATGATCGCGGCCTTGCCGGTGCTCTTGAGCGAAGTGAGCGCGTGCAGCAGGAAGGCGTAGTCGCCGTTCTTCTCCGGCGGGCGGCCGTACTCGAAGCGGCCGTAGTCGTTCTCGAGGCCGTTGTTCCAGGACTTCACCGAGAACGGCGGGTTCATGACGATGTAGTCGAAGGTCCGCAGATGGTCACCCTTGGTGAACTGCGGGCTGGTGATGGTGTCGCCCTTCTCGATCTCCGCGATCTCGTTGCCGTGCAGGATCATGTTCATCTTCGACAGCGCCCAGGTGGCGTTGTCCTTCTCCTGGCCGTAGATCGTCATGCCGCGTGGCGCTTCAGCAGCAGCCTTGAGCAGCAGAGAGCCGGAGCCACAGGCCGGGTCGTAGACGGTCTGGTCCTGCCGGGTGTTCGGTCCAATGCCGACCACCTTGGCGAGGATGCGGGAGACCTCGGCCGGTGTGTAGAACTGGCCCTTGCTCTTGCCGGACTCGGTCGCGAAGTGGCGCATCAGGTACTCGTAGGCGTCGCCGAGCAGGTCGTCACCCTCGGCGCGAGAGCCTCGGAAGTCGAGGTCGTTGAAGATGGTGATCAGCTTGGAGAGGCGGTCCTGCATCTCCTTGCCCTTGCCTAGCTTCTCTTCGTCGTTGAAGTCGGCCTGATCGATGACGTTGCGCAGGTCATTGGCCTCGGCGAGCTTGGCGATGATCTTGTTGAAGCGGTCGCCGATCTCCTTGTCGCCCTTGGCGGCGAGCATGTCGTCGAACGAGCCACCCGTAGGTACCTCGATCAGACTGCTATCCCGGTCGGTCTTGGACTTATCCGACACGTACTTCACGAACAGCAGTGTCAGAATGTAGTCCTTGTACTGACTAGCATCCATGCCGCCGCGAAGCTGGTCGCAACTTGCCCACAGAGAAGCGTACAAATCCGACTTTCTCAAGGCCACTTCGCAATTTTCCTAACATTAACGGGGACGCGATGTCAGCGTCGATGACTCACTAACCCAGGTAAACATAGCTTGACATACGTCTACGACAGCGAAGGGTTAGCCATCCGAATGGGGCGCATGAGTGGTGCCCCCAGTCGGACTCGAACCGACACTGAAACGGTTTTAAGCCGTCTGCCTCTGCCAATTGGGCTATGGGGGCTTGCCGACCCCGCCGGAGCGGGACCGGGTGGCGCGCAACGCGCCGGGCCGGGCTAGCCGGCCAGCCGGGTCAGCACCGACATCGCGATGCCGTCCAGGATGTCCTTCTCGCTCACCGTGAGCTCGGACAACCCCGCGCGCTCTGCCATCACATCACACAGCGCCTGAACCACGATGGAGCCCCCGCCGATCACGTCCGCGCGGCCCGGGTGCATCGCCCCCAGCGCCCGGCGCTCGGCCACCGACGAGGCCAGCAGCCGGTCGCACACCTCACGCATCCGCTCCAGCGGGATGACGCTGCCGTGAATCCGCTCGGGGTCGTACTCCCCCAGGTTCTGCGCCAGCGCGCTCATCGTGGTGAAGGTGCCCGCAACGCCCACCCAGCGCGCAGCCCGGCCCACCGGGACGTCGCCGGCCTCGGCCAGCGCCGCCGACACCACCGCACGCGCCTCGGCGACCTCGTCAGCCGTGGGCGGGTCCGAGCGCAGCACCCGCTCGGTGATCCGCACGCAGCCGATGTCGAGGCTGCGGGCCCCGAGGATCTTCACCTCGCCGCGGACGAGCTCGCCCACCACGATCTCCGTGGACCCACCGCCGAGATCGGTCACCACGAACGGTCCGTCCTCGGGCCGCAGGCCTGAGACGCCGCCGGCGAAGGTCAGCTCGGCCTCGGTTTGCCCCGAGATCACCTCGGCCTGCGCGCCCGGGAAATGGGCGCCCAGCACCTCGGCGGTCATGCCGAAGAACTCGTCCTTGTTGGCCGCGTCGCGCGTGGCGGAAGTGGCGACCATACGAACCGTCTGCACGCCGAGCTCGGCCATGGTCGCCGCGTAGTCGGTGAGCGCGGTGCGGCAGCGGGAGATCGCGCCCTCGGACAGCTGCCCGGTCGCGTCCACGCCCTCGCCGAGGCGGATGATCCGCATCTCGCGCACCACGTCGGTCAGGCCGGACTCGCCGGGGACGCCCTCGGCTACGAGCAGCCGGATGGAGTTGGTGCCGCAGTCGATCGCGCCGACGCGCACAGCAGCGGTCACTGCGCGTCCGTGGCGAGGTAGTCGGGGATCCCCAGGTCCTCGGGCGTCGGCCAGTCGGCAGGCAGAGCGGTGCCGCGCAGCCCGGCCTCGCAGGCCAGCGCCACGGACTCATCGCCCAGCCACACCACGCCCGGCCCCTCGGCCAGCGCGTACGCCATGAGCACGTGCAGGCACTTGACGCGCTCGGGCATGCCGCCACCGCTGAAGTCGGTGCCGAGGTCCTCGATCGCGTTCCGCTTCTCCAGGTACCGCTCGTGCGCCTGCAGATAGTTGGCGGCCATCTCGGGGTCGGTCGAGAGCCTCGTCGTCATCCCCCTCATGATCCCCGCGGACTCCTGCCGACTCGCCTCGGCGGTGAGCCGCGGATCGGTGAGGTAGTACAGCGTGGGGAACGGGGTGCCGTCCTCCAGCCGCGGCGCGGTCTTGACCACCCCGGGCCGCCCATCGGGGCTGCGGTAGGACACCTCCAGCACCCCGCGCGGCGGCCGGCCCAGCTGGGCCGCGATCGCGTCGAGATCGGCCTGGGACACGCTCTGTTCGGCGCTCACGCTAGGGGTTCTCCTGTGGTTGTTCCTGAACGCCGCCCGGGATGGGGGCGGCGGGGTCGTCACCGCCGGGCACGCCGTCGGGGACGACCGGTACGGCCGGGGTGTCGGGGCCGCCGGGGATCGAGGTGCCCTCGAGCAGCGCCGAATCCTCCGGCATGATCGGGTCGGTCGGCTCGGAGATCGACCGCCACACCCGCGTCTGCCACGGCAGCGCCGCGATCTCCGCCGCCCGCTGCTCGGCCGCCGCCTGCTCCACCGGATCCACCATGGACACCCGGTACGGCGTCTCCCCCGGCTTCACGGCGCCGAAGCGGATGCGGGCCTGCTGCTCGATGTACGCCGGGTCGGACAGTAGTTCCTGCTCGGCCTCGAGCTCGGCGATCGTCGCCTCGATCGCGGCCCGCTCCTGCGCCACGGCCTTCTCGTCGCGCAGGAACTGGTAGTGGTTGCGCAACGGGAACGAAACCGTGACCAGGAGGATAATGGCGACGACGGCGAGGAGCCCGATCCGCCGCGGTGTGTAGTTCCGCGGGCCCAACAGGGTGTCGGACAGGTCCGTGCGAGTGGTGAGACGGTGGGCCTCCGGATGCGCG
>NZ_KV824068.1:0-521 GCF_001815995.1 Dietzia sp. HMSC21D01
GTCGATTTGCCCGCGCCATTGGGGCCGACCAGAGCGAGCCGGGACCCGGCCGGGACATTCAGGTCGACACCGGAGACGATGACCCTCTTGCCCCTGCCGCAGGTCAGATCGTCGGCGACCAGGTGCACCCCGCTCGCCGGGGTCATGAGGCGTTCCCGAAGGTGTAGGCACGACGCCCCATGAGCAGCAGGAAGATCGGGGCGCCGATGATCCCGGTGACGATGCCCAGCGGCATCTCCTGGGGGGCCGCGACCACGCGGGAGGCCACGTCTACCCACACCAGGAACAGTGCGCCCGCCGCAGCGGCCACCGGGAGCATGGCGCGGTGAGTAGCCCCCACGACCAGTCGGGCGGCGTGCGGGATGATCAGGCCGACGAACCCCACGCCGCCGGCCACCGCCACGAGCACGCCCACCAGCAGACCCTGGAACAGGAACAGCCCGATCCGCAGAGCACGAATGGGCACCCCCAGCGAGGCCGCCGTATCCGAGCCTGTGGCGTAGGCATCGAGCCACGAATGC
>NZ_KV824069.1:0-9545 GCF_001815995.1 Dietzia sp. HMSC21D01
GGCCCGGGCTCCCGCCCCCGAGGCGCCCGGGCCCCGCACCCGCCGCAGCCCGCACGGCCGCACGTCTCCATGGCGTCTCGCTCGCCCCGAAGGCTGGGCAAGACGCCATCGCGAGGGGCGGCTGCAGTTCAGGCGGACAGGCGTAGGAGCGAGACGCCAGATTGAGGAGCGGGCGGCCGGGCGGGGGAGCGGTTGCGTGGGAACGCTCATGTGCCCCGCCGCACGCGCACTGTCAGACTGTGCGGCCCCGTCCCGCGACAGCCCCGGTGGCCCCGGTGGCCCCGGCGACCCTATCCGGTGGCGGCGTCGGCTGCCCCGCCAGCGCTGGCAATCCCGGTGGCGGCGTCGGCTTCACCGGCCTCGTTGCCGTTCCCGTTTCCGATCGCCGTGTGTAGGCGCGCGCGGCGGGGCGAATCGTCGGTGCCCAGCAGCAGGTCGATCGTCAGCGCCAGCCGGGTGGCGACGTCCGCGGCCGACGACCGCCGGGTGAGCCACGAGACAAGGTTGGACATCCACACGTCCGAGACCACGCGCGCGATCGAGAGCTGGAGTTCGTCCGGTTCGCCCTGTGCCAGCGCGCGGGCGATGATGCGGTCCATGAGGAAGCCGACCTCCTCGACCTCGTTGGCCACAGTGGCGTCGGCGAACATGAAGGCCCGCGTCATGGCCTCGGTGAGGTTCGGGTCGCGCTGCATCGACTTGGTGATCATTTCCACCACGACCTTCATCCGCTCCTGCGCGGTGTCGCCGGGCGGGGCCGAACGCTCGGTGCGCTGATCGAGCCGGCGGAACTCGCGGGCGAGCGCCGAGACGAGCAGGTGCACCTTCGACGGGAAGTACCGGTAGAGGGTGCCCACGGCGACCTCGGCCTTCTCTGCCACGGCGCGCATCTGCACGGCCTCGTACCCGCCCTTGGCGGCCAAGGCCAACGTGGCGTCGAGGATCCGGCGACGGCGCTCGCGTTGCGACGACGTACTGGGCTCGTCGGCTCTGGTAGCGGCGGCGGCGGACGCGGCGGCGGAGCCGGTCTCGGTCGAGCTCTTGGTCATGGCAACGAACCTTCTGCGCTGGTCGGATCGGGACTGCTGATCGGGCTGGCGGTCTCGGGTTGGCGTACCGGGCGGGGACCCGGGTGTACCGATCGGACCCTACTGGTGCATTCTAGAACACGTTACCTAGAACGCGTTCTATTGTAGGCGTGTACGCGCGGGCCCTCGCGTCCCGCGCCGGGTACGCGTCCCCCGCCCGAGTCGAGGAGCCTGCAGTGAGTATCGCCACCACACCGGACCAGACCGAGATCCAGAGTTCGATCAAGGCCTGGGCGAAGTCCGCCGATCCCGTGGCTACGGTACGCGTTCAGGAGGAGGATCCGGAAGCCTGGAAGGCGGTGTGGCCCCGACTCGCCGAGCTGGGGCTGTTCGGTGTCGCGATCGCCGAGGAGCACGGCGGTGCCGGCGCGGAGATCGTCGACCTGGCCTGCATGCTCGAGACCGCAGCCGCCCACATGGCGCCGGGCCCGGTGCTGTCCACCGCCCTGACCGGGGTGCTGGTCTCCCGTGCGGGCGGGGCCGTGGCGCAGGCGCTGGGGGAGACCCTCGCCGAGGGTGGCCTGCCGGTGGGCGTGTGCCTGGGCATCGGCACCGCGACGCTGGACGGCTCGGGTGAGGTCACCGGCGACCCCGGCATCGCCTACGGCGGCACCCCCGGCGGAGGACTGCTCTTGCCCGTCGAGATCGACGGCGCCACGCGCTGGGCGCTGCTCGAGGCGGGCACCGCGGGCGTGACGGTCACCCCGTCGACGCCATACGACATCTCGGCCTCGATCGGCCGCGTTCGCCTGGAGGGCGTGACGATCCCGGCCGACCGGATCCTCGAGGGCATCACCACCGAGCACGTCCACCAGCTGTTCGTCACGCTGGCCGCGGCGGAGGCGGCGGGCGTCGCCGACTACACGCTCGCCACCGCCGTGGACTACGCCAAGATCCGCGAGCAGTTCGGCCGCACCATCGGCTCGTTCCAGTCCATCAAGCATCTCGCCGCCGACATGCTCTGCCGCACCGAGCAGGTCCGCGCGATGGCGTGGGACGCCGCCGTCGCGGCGGAGGACCTCACCTCCTCCGACTCCGAGCTGCCCGTCGCCGCCGCGGTCGCCGGGGCGCTGGCCTTCGACAACGCCGTGCGCAACTCCCAGGACTGCATCCAGATCCTCGGCGGTATCGGCTTCACCTTCGAGCACGAGGCCCATTTCTACATGCGGCGCGCGAGCGCGCTGCGCCAGATCATCGGCGGCTCCGCGCGCTGGCGACGCAGCCTGGCCGAGCTCACCCTCGCCGGCAGGCGCCGTCACCTCGACATCGACCTGTCCGAGATCGACGGGCTGGACGCCAAGCGCGAGGAGATCCGCGCCCTGGTGGCGAAGGTCGCGGCCGTGGAGGGCGACGAGCGCAAGCAGGCCCTGGCCGACACCGGCCTGTTCATGCCGCACCTGCCCGAGCCGTGGGGCCTGGGCGCGGGCCCGGCCGAGCAGCTGCTCATCGACTCCGAACTCGAGTCCGCCGGCGTCACCCGCCACGACATCACGATCGGCGGCTGGGCGGTGCCGACCATCCTGCAGGCCGCCCCCGAGCACGCCGATCTGCTGGTGCCGGGCACCATGGCCGGCAAGATCAGGTGGTGCCAGTTGTTCTCCGAGCCCGGCGCCGGCTCCGACCTCGCCGCTCTGCGCACCACCGCCGAGAAGGTCGACGGCGGCTGGAAGCTCAACGGCCAGAAAGTGTGGACGTCGCTGGCCCGCGAGGCCGACTGGGCCATGTGCCTGGCCCGTACGGACTCCGGCGCGCCCAAGCACAAGGGCATCACCTACTTCCTGGTGGACATGCGCTCAGAGGGCATCCGGACCCGGCCGCTGCGCGAGATCACCGGCGAGGCCCTGTTCAACGAGGTCTACCTCGAGGACCTGTTCGTGCCCGACGAGTTCCAGATCGGGACGGTCAACGACGGCTGGAAGATCGCCCGCACGACACTCGCCAACGAGCGCGTGGCCATGGGCGGCGGCTCCTCCCTCGGTGACGCCGCGGAGGAGATCATCGGCCTCATCAACGCGGCCGGGGTCTCAGGCGACGCGCTGGTTCTGGACGAGTTCGGCAAGCACGTCGCCGACGGCGTCGTGGGCAACCTGCTGGACCTGCGCACCGCGCTGCGCAGCCTCGCCGGTTCCGGGCCGGGCGCCGAGTCGAGCGTCCGCAAGATCGTCGGCGTGCGCCATCGCCAGGACATCGCCGAGTTCGGCCTGGAGCTCACCGGCACCGGCGGCGTCGAGTTCACCGAGCAGGGCCGCAAGTTCCTCATGGTCCGCTGCCTGTCGATCGCGGGCGGCACCGAGCAGGTGCTGCTCAACGTGGTCGGCGAGCGCATCCTCGGCCTGCCCCGAGACTGACCACCGCCTGCCACCCCCGCCCCGTTCTCCGCCCCCGTATCCGAACAGGACTGATCGTGGACTTCACGCGTACCGAGACCCAGGCCGCCGTCGCCGAGGCGGTGGCCGGCGCGCTGTCGACGGCCGCCCCGGCCGAGGAACTGCTCACCGCGCTGCCCAGCCGCAGTGTCGACGACGCCGGCTTCGACGAGCGCCTCTGGTCGGCGTTCGCCACCTCCGGGTTGCTCTCGCTCGGCCTGCCCGCAGCGCTCGGCGGCGACGACCTCACGCCCGCCGACATCGCCGTGGTTCTCGAGGAGGTCGGCCGTGCGGGCGTGGTGATCCCCGCCCTGGAGACGCTGGGCCTGGGCGTGCTGCCGATCGTCACCCTCGGCACCGCGGACCAGCAGAAGCGACTGCTCTCCGGCATCGAGGACGGACGTATCCTCACCGCCGCCGTCGCCGAGCCCGGCAGCCCCCTGCCGCTCGAGCCCACCGTACGGCTCGAGGGCGGGAAGCTCACCGGGACCGCGACATCGGTGCGGTACGCGGCCCAGGCACGTCACGTGCTCGTGCCGGCGACCACGCCCGAGGGTGCCGTCCTCGTCGTCGTCGCCCCCGACGCCCCCGGCGTCACCCTCACCCCCACCCTCGGCTCCCTGGGCGTGCCCGAGTACGCGATGCGGTTGGACGGCGTGCAGGTCGACGACGACGACGTGCTCCGCGGCTCGGGATCGGAGTCGGTCCTCGAGGAGTTCCGGCGTCTCGTCCTGGCCGCCTGTATCGCCCACGGCGACGGCCTCGTGGCCGGCGCGCTCGACATGACGGCCGACTACCTCAAGGAGCGGGTGCAGTTCGGTAAGCCGCTCGGCTCGTTCCAGGCGGTGCAGCAGGAACTGGCGGACGTCTACATCGTCTCGCAGACGCTGCACGTGATCGCGCAGTCGGTGGCGTGGCGGATCTCCGAGGGGCTGGCCGGGCCCGGTGACCGCTACGAGACCGATCCCACGATCGGCGCGTACTGGCTGGCGACCGAGGGTCCGCGCGCCGTCCAGCTCCTGCACCACCTCCACGGTGGCGTCGGCGTGGACGTCACGTACCCGATGTTCAAGTACTCCTCTGCGGTCAAGGACCTCGCCCGCTTCGTCGGCGGCGCGCAGCTGCACCTCGACGCGCTGGGCGCGGCGATCGCCGCCGACCCGGTGGGGCAGGTGGCGCCCGCCTCCGGCGACGCGGACGCCGCCGACGCCGAGGGCGCGTTCATCGACCTCACCGCCGAGCAGCGCGCGCTGCAGGACGAGCTGCGCGAGTACTTCTCCACCCTCATCTCGCCGGAGGAGGCCGCGGACATCGCGACCACGCGTCACGGCGACACCTACGCGGAGATCATCACGCGGATGGGCCGCGACGGCTGGCTGGGCGTGGGCTGGCCCACCGAGTACGGCGGCAAGGGCTTCGGCCACATCGAGCAGCAGATCTTCACCAACGAGGCCACCCGCGCCGACGTGCCGCTGCCCTCGGTGACGCTGCAGACCGTCGGCCCGACTCTGCAGAAGTACGGCACCGAGAAGCAGAAGGAGAAGTTCCTCCCGGGGATCCTCGACGGGACGATCCACTTCGCGATCGGGTACTCCGAGCCCGACGCCGGCACCGACCTCGCCGCGTTGCGCACCACGGCGCGCAAGGACGAGGCGACCGGCGACTGGATCATCAACGGGCAGAAGATGTGGACCACCGGCGGGCACCACGCCGACTACATCTGGCTCGCCGCCCGCACCGGCACCCCCGATTCCCGGCACCGCGGGCTGACGATCTTCATCGTGGACACCACCGACCCCGGCTTTTCGTTCACGCCGATCATCACCTGCGACGGCGCCCACCACGTCAACGCGACCTACTACTCGGACGTGCGCGTCCCGGCGGACATGGTCGTGGGCGAGGTCGACGGGGGCTGGAAGATGCTCACCACGCAGCTCAACCACGAGCGCGTCATGCTCGCCCCGTCGGGCCGGCCGGGCGGGTACTACGACGAGCTCGCCGCCTGGGCCCGCGGCACCGGCGTCGACGGCGTCCGCCACCTGGACCGGCCCGAGGTACGGCGCGGTCTCGCGGAGATCTTCGCGATCGTCCGACTCAACGAGCTGCTCAACTGGCAGGTCTCGTCGACTGGGGACAATCCGTCGATGGGCGACTCCGCCGCGTCGAAGGTGTTCTCCACGGAGAAGATCCAGCACGTCGGCCGGATCGTCGAGGAGCTGCTCGGCCGCTTCGGCGACCCCACCGATCCCGACACGGCGGCGCTGCAGCGCTGGTTCGACATGATGAACAAACGCAACGTCGTGATCACCTTCGGCGGCGGCGTCAACGAGGTCATGCGCGAGCTGGTCTGCATGGGCGGCCTCGGCATGCCCCGCACGGCGCGCTGACACCGACCCCGTCCGCCAGCGCAGCCCCGCTGCGCACCCCACCCCGACGAGAAGGCACCCATGAGTGACGACACGGTGTTCGACGACACGGTGACCGACGAGCGCGCCGCGCGCATCCTCGCCGCGGCCGACGAGGTCAAGGCCTCCGGCGGCAGCGCCCGCCGCGCGGGCCGCGACCCCATCAACCTGCCGATGATCCGCAACTGGACCGAGGCGATCGGCGACACCAACCCGATCTACGAGACCGAGGAGGCGGCCGTCGCGGCCGGCCACGGCGGACTCGTCGCCCCGCCCGCGATGGCGCAGGTGTGGACGATGCGCGGACTCGGCAAGACCCGCGAGGCCGACGACCCGCTCGGCCGCATGACCGACATCCTCGACGCCGAGGGATTCACCTCGGTCGTCGCGACCAACTGCGACTCGGTCTACCACCGCTACACCCGCCCGGGCGAGGAGGTGACCATCGAGTCCGTGCTGGTGGACGTGGTGGGCCCCAAGACCACGGGCCTGGGCGAGGGCTGGTTCTTCACCACCCGCAACTACTGGCGCGTCGGCGATGAGGTCGTGGCCGAGATGGACTTCCGGATCCTCAAGTTCCGGCCGCCGGCCAAGACCGCGGAGCCGGCCGGCTCGGCTTCGTCGGAGGAGCGGATCGTCGCCAGCTCCGGCTCGGCCACCGACGACCTGGTGGTGGGCGAGGTCCTGCGCCCGTCGGTCTCCCACGACACGCGGTTCTTCTGGGACGGCGTCGCCGCCCGCGAGCTGCGCATCCAGAAGCGCGAGGACGGCTCCCTGCAGCACCCGCCCGTGCCGGCGCTGTGGAAGGAGAGGTCCGAGCAGACCGACTACGTCGTGTCCTCCGGCCGCGGCACGGTGTTCAGCTTCGTGGTCCACCACGCGCCGCGGGTGCCGGGCCGGACGAAGTTCCCGTTCGTCATCGCGCTGATCGAGCTGGAGGAGGGTGTGCGCATGCTCGGCGAGCTGCGTGACGTCGACCCGGCGGAGGTCCGCATCGGCATGGAGGTCGAGGTGGAGTTCCTCGACATGCCGGGAGATGAGTCCGAGGACGCGGCCTTCGGCACCGAGCCGTGGACCCTCTACGCGTGGCGCCCCGCTGGCACTGCGCCGATCGACCGTCAGATGCCCGAGGTCAAGGAAGGTGGCGGCAAATGAGCGAGAACAGTGCGGTGACCGACGTGATCTGCCCCGCCGAACCGCCCGCCGCCACGGTGGGGGACCGGCTGCCCGAGCTGACCATCGAGGGGACGCCGACGTTCATCGTGGCCTCCGCCCTGGCGACGCGGGACTTCCAGGACGTGCACCACGACCGCGACCTGGCCCACGCCAAGGGCTCGAAGGACATCTTCGTCAACATCCTCACCGACACCGGCCTCGTGCAGCGGTACGTGACGGACTGGGCGGGCCAGCGCGCGCGCATCACCTCGATCAAGCTGCGCCTCGGCGTGCCCTGGTACGCGTACGACTCCCTGACCCTCACGGGTGAGGTCACGGGGATCGATGGCGACGGGCTGGTCACGCTGAAGATCGTCGGCACGGACTCGCTGGGCGCGCATGTCACCTCGACCGCGACCCTCTACATGAACGGAGGCCCGCAGTGAGCTCCCTCGCGGACAAGGCGTCGATCGTCGGCATCGGCGCGACCGATTTCTCCAAGGACTCCGGCCGGTCCGAGCTCCGGCTGGCCGCCGAGGCCGTCCGCGCGGCGGTGGCCGACGCCGGTCTGCAGCCGTCGGACGTCGACGGCCTGGTGTCGTTCACGATGGACACCAACACCGAGATCGCCGTGGCCCGCGCCGCCGGTATCGGCGGTCTCAACTTCTTCTCGCGCATCCACTACGGCGGCGGCGCGGCGTGCGCAACGGTCCAGCAGGCGGCGATGGCCGTGGCGACCGGCGTCGCGGAGGTCGTGGTCTGCTACCGCGCGTTCAACGAGCGCTCGGGGATGCGCTTCGGCCAGGTCAACTCGGCGCTCGTGCACCAGGTGAACTCCTCGGGCACGGACAACGCGTTCTCCTACCCGCACGGGCTGTCCACCCCGGCCGGGTTCGTCGCGATGGTCGCGCAGCGCTACATGCACGAGTACGGCGCCACGAGCGAGGATTTCGGCCGGGTCGCGGTGGTGGACCGCAAGCACGCCGCGGCCAACCCGGCGGCGTTCTTCTATGGCAAGCCCATCACGCTGGAGGAGCACCAGGCCTCGCGCTACATCGCCGAGCCCCTGCACCTGCTGGACTGCTGCCAGGAGTCGGACGGCGGCCAGGCGATCGTCGTGACCACGCCCGAGCGGGCCCGCGACCTGCCGCACGAGCCGGTCTCGATCGCGGCGGCGGCCTCGGGCTCCGGGCCGGACCAATACATCATGACCTCGTATTACCGCCCCGAGCTCGCGGGTCTGCCCGAGATGGGGATCGTCGGCGACCAGCTGTGGTCCCAGTCGGGCCTGCGGCCCGAGGACATGGACATGGCGGTGCTGTACGACCACTTCACGCCGTACGTGCTCATGCAGCTCGAGGAGCTCGGCTTCTGCGGGCGCGGCGAGGCCAAGGACTTCGTCCGCGAGCCGGGTGCCCTCGAAGTGGGCGGCCGGCTGCCGCTCAACACCCACGGCGGCCAGCTCGGCGAGGCGTACATCCACGGTATGAACGGCATCGCCGAGGGCGTGCGTCAACTCCGCGGGGAGTCGGTCAACCAGGTCGCCGGCGCCGAGAAGCTCGTCGTCACCGCAGGGACCGGCGTGCCCACCTCGGGACTCGTCCTCACCGCGCAGCCCTGACACGCGCCAGCGCCGCCGGCTCAGCGGCGCAGGCACCCCCGGACGAACGAGCCGATGTCGCGGACCGCGACCCGCGCCTCCGGGACGAGCGGGTGGAAGACCTGGAACACGTGGAACTGGTCCGGCCACAGCTGGAACTCGTGGCGCACGCCGTGCTCGGCGAAGTTCTCTGCCATGCGCTCGATCCCGCCCCGGAAGATCTCCTGGCCGCCGGCCTGGATGAGGAACGGCGGCCAGTCCGGGGACGGCTCGTAGTTGATCGGGGAGATGGCCGGATCGTCCGGGTCCACCCCGGGCGCGTACTGCCGTCGGCACAGTTCGGCGAGCCCCAGGGCGAGGAACGGGTCCTTGCGCGCCCGGTCCCGCTCGGTCATGTCCGTGAAGTCCAGGTCGACCCAGGGGGAGAGCAGCACGACGCCTGCAGGCATCGGCGCCCGCGTCCTCTCGAGGTGGGCCACCAGCTGCAGGGCGAGGTTGCCTCCGGCCGAGTCGCCGGCGACCACGATGTTCGCGGCCGGGAACCCCATCTCGATCAGCCACTCCCAGCCGGCGATGGTGTCCTCGGTGGCCGCCGGGTGCGGATGTTCGGGCGCGAGCCGGTAATCCGGTAGGAAGACCGGGACGCCGGTCTCGCTGGCGATCCGGGACGCGAGCGCCTTGTGTGACCACGGGGATCCGAACGCGAAGCCGCCACCGTGGACGTGGTAGATCACCTTGTCGGAGTCGAAGAACCGCTTGCGGCCCACCCACAGGCCGGGCACCGGCCCGTCCCACGACCAGTCGTTGGTGCTCTCCAGCGCGGCGGCGCGGCCCGCTCCCGAGGTGAGGGCCCGCAGCCGCCCGAGCGAGGCGTCGGTCGCGGGCATCCGGTCCAGGGCGGGGCGCACGATCAGGCGCAGGGCCTCGGCGA
>NZ_KV824070.1:0-547 GCF_001815995.1 Dietzia sp. HMSC21D01
TGCCGTTGGGTGTGGTGGGGTTGACGGCGGATCAGGTCGCTGAGGTCTCGGGTGTCGACCTGCAGGAGCGGACCTCGCTGGCGGCGCTGCTGCGGTCCGTGCTCGGGGGCGTGATGGACTCCGAACTCAGCCTTCGCGACGAGGTCGACGTGTTCGCGCCCGTCGCCGACCTGCTGAAAGTCACCCTGCTCAGCGCCCTCACTCCCGACCGCGCCACGACCCGGTATCCGCTGGCCGAGCAGATCGTCACCTACGTGCTCGACAACCTCACCGACCCCGGCCTCGGAGCCGCCAGGATCGCGAAGGACCTGCACGTGTCCGAGCGTCTGCTCTACGCAGAGATGTCCCGCGCGGACATCAGGCTCGCGCAGCTGATCCAGTCCCAGCGCCTGCGTCGCGTCCGCGACGCCCTGACCGCACCGGCCACCATCGACGTCCCCATCGGCGTCCTCGCCCAACAGCACGGGTTCGTCTCCGCCAGCCACTTCAGCCGCATCTTCCGCGAAGAATTCGGCACCACACCCCGCCAATGGCGCAACAACACCAC
>NZ_KV824071.1:0-3023 GCF_001815995.1 Dietzia sp. HMSC21D01
ACCAGGCGTACCAAGTACGCCTAGTTGCCAAAATCTAATCCGTCCATTGTGGATGTCTCTTCCCGAGAACCATGTCACCCACCTCGTCGGCAATCCACCCTGGCTGCGCTATTCCAAGATGACCGAGGCCATGCAGGGCATGTACCGGCGCTTGTCCGTCGAACGAGAGCTTTCTGGCTTCGGCACCGCCGTCACCGCGCAGGACCTATCGACCCTGTTCGTGGCCCGCTGCACCGAGCTGTACCTGGACGACGGCGGCAGAGCAGCCTTTGTGATGCCTCACGGGACGATGACACGCACTCCCCAGGCTCCGTTTCGGACCGGTGTGTGGAACCAGGCCGCCAGCACCTGCAACGCCACGTTCGCCGAATCATGGGACCTCCAAGACGTCGATACGGGCTTCCCTATGGCCTCCTGCGTCATCCGCTTCACTCGCACCAACACAACCGGCAAGAGGCTGCCGTCAAAAACACTGCGATGGTCGGGTCAACTGCCCCGACCTGACATCCCGTGGACTAAAGCCCAGGAAAGGATCACCACTTCGGCCGGCACGATCGTTCAGCGCGACGGGACCGACACATCTACATCGCCGTACAAGAAGAGGTTCCGCAATGGTGCAACCCTGCACCCGCGCATGCTGACGTTTGTCACGGAGCAAGCAGCAGGGCCGCTTGGAGTTGGCGCTGGGCGAATCCAAGTCGCGTCTCGCCGTGGGGCGCAGGACAAACGGCCCTGGAAAGAACTCCCTGACCTCACAGGGAGCGTGCCTGCCGAGTACGTCCGGGAAGTCCACATGGGCGAAACCATCTTGCCCTTTAGGCCTACCGCTCCACTCCACGCGGTCTTGCCCATCGACACTTCCGGCATGCTCTCCGAAGCTGAAATCGCAGCTATCGCCGGGCTCGATACCTGGTGGGATGACGCGTCCTCAGCATGGGAACAGAACCAGAAGTCTGCTCTTACCTTGCTAGACCGGTACAACTACTCGAGAGGGCTACAAAAGCAGCTCCCACTGTCACCTCTTCGTGTTGTGTACACAAAGGCCGGGTCGATCCTCACAGCAGCGGTACTAGTAGAGACAAGCGCAATCATCGAAAATGGTCTCTACTGGGCGTCCGTTGAGACCGCTGCCGAAGGGAACTATCTCGCTGCAATTCTCAACTCTGCGGCGCTCCTTGAACGGGTACGCCCGTTGCAGACGGTTGGATTGTTCGGCCCTCGACATTTCGACAAGCACATCTTCGACATCCCGATCCCCGTGTACGACTCCCGCAAGGATCTGCACATACGTTTGTCGATGCTAGGCCAACGTGCCGCGGAGGTAGCCGCGACCGTTGATACAGGGAAGTCAAAGTTTCAGGCCGCCAGAAAGAAGGTCCGAGCGGGCCTAATCGAGGACGGGGTAGGGCAGGAGATCGAAGATGCGGTACTCGAACTGATCCCGTTGGAGCTAGTCGAGGCCATTGCCGCGGACGTCGCCGAGGATGCGCCCGCCTGAGAAATGAGGTTGGCGATCTGTGCCGCAGCGGTGTCGGCATGGGTCGCGTGCTGACGTAGGCATCTACGAAAGCCGGTTGAGTGCGGCGATAGCGGTTCGGCAGGCGCCGTGACTGGATCAGTTCACGTCAATCGAGGAACGCTGTCCTTCAGAGAACCGCAGGTGACAGAGACGAAAAGTGGTCAGTTGATCCTCAGAGAGAACAAGTAATGCAGTTGGGTAGCAGTAGTAGTCACCACCGCTGCTACAACTCCCGATTGCCACGCGCCGATAATGTGTGTTCCGTGATGCCTGCTGGTCAGTGGTCCGGCAACGCGGCCTCTGCTACTGCCGCCGCATGTGTGGTCGGTACTCGGTAGCGACCGGTTCCTAGTGGTTCGCCTCAGAAACGGAGAGCAGTACGCCAGCCGAGCCGTAGGTCGTCTCGGGCACACTCACAGACCAAGCTATGTCGAATTTGTCCCAGCCGCCGTTCTGTCGCCCGTCGATTGGCCGCGTTTGAGAAATCTCCGCCCAGATCCTCTCCGGAATCCCCAAAGGATCCAACACGCAACGAAACGCATCTACGGCAAGTTCGTCACTCGATCGCGATTGCAGGGATATCGTCGTGCCGTCGGCGGAAACCGTTCCCGCCACGTTGTAGCCGTCGAACTGAGGCTCGCACCGCTCGAACGATTCCGCCAGGGTTGGCCCTAACGGGGCCTGGTTCGACGACTGTTGCGAAGAACTCCACAGCGCTCCAGCAACCAGCCCGGCCGCCATAGTGACCGCAACAACCGCGACCGCCCAGACAGGAACGTTGAAGGGCCGCTTCATTGTCACTCCTCACAACGCGACTGGAAACAACCATCACCGAGCTTCTCGAGATATCTCACGTAATCGTTTAACCGCTCCTGAAGTGACGACGCAGCCATAGTGCAACCGGCCCGAGCTAAAGATTGGTCAGGTGAGGAAAGTTCACCCAGTTCCGGTGCCGCAGCGCAATCTTCTTGAGTATCAGCGAAGAAGTTTCGTAGCGAGTCCGTCAGCCTCAACGTCTCATCTCGGGCTTCAGATTCCGGTAACGACGGGAGCTTTTCCGAGATCAATTCGAGCGATTGCTCCACGACCGGCCCGCAGTCAAACTCGGTGAAGAAATTCTTGTCTGACGGGCAGGCGACCTGGCCCGGCGAGACAGCGAAAGGGCCGAGCCGATCACCGATTTTTACGGAATGCGTCGCACCCAGCTGCCTTAACTCTTCACCGACCAATGACGGCTCGGTTGCCGCAATAGCGGACACACCCCTGTCATTGTTTCCACAGCCTGCGGCGAGAACTCCGAAAACGAGGGCGGCGACTACCTGCCGGAACATTTATTCTCCTAATTGGGAACGTAAACGAAATCACCATACCTATTAGCATGCTGGTTCGCATGTGAAGTCTTCTTACGGTTGGCCTTCGCGAGGACGTCGTCGGCGGTTTTGTCCAGACGAAGGGGTGGGGGCGGTGGTTCCAACCGTCGATGAAGGCGCGGATCTTCGCGTTG
>NZ_KV824072.1:0-1474 GCF_001815995.1 Dietzia sp. HMSC21D01
GAGCAGGCGGGCGCTGGCCGGGGCGATCGCGGCCGTCGCCGTCGTCGCCCTCGCCGGCGGTGCCATCGGCGCCGTCGTCGCCGATTCCGCCCGCGTCCTCACCACCTCGACCGTCCGCATCGCCGACGCGCCGGACAACGTCCTGCGCCCCGACAATCCGGTCGGCGAGGTCGCACGGCGGGTCCAACCCGCCGTCGTCAACATCCAGGTCTCCACCCCGTCGGCCCGCGGGGAGGGCTCCGGCATCGTCATCGACCCCCAGGGATACATCGTCACCAACAACCACGTCGTCACCATGGACGGTGCCGCCGACCGCGCCGACATCGACGTCATCTTCCCCGACGGCTCCCGCGCCGCGGCGGAGATGGTCGGCCGCGACCCCGCCACGGACCTGGCGGTCCTCAAGGTCGAGGACGTCCAGAACCTCACCGTCGCCACCCTCGGAAACTCCGACGACGTCCAGGTCGGCGAGCAGGTCATCGCGATCGGATCCCCGCTCGGACTGGCGCGGACGGTCACCGAGGGGATCGTCTCCGCGACCCGGCGGCCGATCGCGCTGGGGGAGTCGACCTCCGACGGCGACGTGGTGATCGACGCCATCCAGACCGACGCCGCCATCAACCCCGGCAACTCCGGCGGGCCGCTCATTGACGGCACCGGGGCGGTCATCGGGATCAACACCTCGATCTTCACGCAGTCCGGCGGATCCATCGGCCTCGGCTTCGCGATCCCCGTCAACGACGTCCGCGACATCGCCACCTCACTCATGACCGAGGGGTCGGTCCGGCACGCGACGATCGGGGTCAACGCCCGTAAGGCGGACAACGGCGCGGTCGAGGGCGCGGAGATCGTCAACGTGCGCGAGGGATCGCCCGCCCAGTCCGGCGGACTACGCGAGGGCGACGTCGTCACCCGCGTCGGGGAGCGACGGGTGCGCTCGTCCGACGAACTCGTGGTGGCGGTCCGCCGCGCCGGTGCGGACGTCGACGTCCCGGTCGAGGTCATCCGCGGCGGATCACGCGTCGAGCTGACCGTCCGTCCCACGCTCGGCTGAGCCCGGGGGTCACCCGCGCAGGTCACGCTCCCGCTCGCGCGCGCCACGACGTATCCTGACTGCGATGTTCACAAACGTGGGGTGGTCCGAGCTCCTGGTCCTCGGGGTGATCGCACTGGTCGTCCTGGGGCCCGAGCGTCTGCCCGAGGCCGCCCGCTGGCTGGCGTCCGCGATCCGCAAGGTCCGCGAGTTCGCCAGCAACGCGCAGCAACAGCTCAAGGACGACTACGGGACCGACTTCGAGGAGTTCCGCGAGCCGCTCAAGCAGCTCAACGACCTGCGCGGCATGAGCCCCCGCGCCATGGTCACCAAGCACCTGCTGGACGGCGACGACTCCCTGTTCACCGGGGACTTCGGCGCCGCCGCTCCCGCTGGAGGTGCCGCCGTCGCGGGAGGCGCCGGCGCGGCCGGCTCCGCGGG
>NZ_KV824073.1:0-3329 GCF_001815995.1 Dietzia sp. HMSC21D01
GGTCGGCGGGCCGCATAGGCGGCCCGCCGGCTCACCCTCTCGCCGGGGGTCAGTCGCTCAGGCCTGCCACCATTGCCGCAGCGGCACGTCCCAGGTCTGGCGCTCGTCCAGGCGCACGGCGAGGATCTGGTGCAGCTGGATCTTGTTGTGCTCGAACCCGTACTGGCAGGCCCCCATGTACAGGCCCCACAGCTTGGCCATGGGCTCGCCGACCTCCTCGACCGCCTCGTCCCAGTGCTCGACGAGATTGGTGCACCAGTCGCGGAGGGTGAA
The DNA here is from genome assembly GCF_001815995.1 of Dietzia sp. HMSC21D01. Lineage (NCBI taxonomy): Bacteria > Bacillati > Actinomycetota > Actinomycetes > Mycobacteriales > Dietziaceae > Dietzia > Dietzia sp. HMSC21D01. The sequence continues at coordinate 274 of NZ_KV824073.1, forward strand.
CGCGTAGTGCTGGCGCAGGTTCTCCTCGTGTACCACCTCGAACCCGGCGTTCTCCGCCTCGAGGTGCACGGTGCCGGCGCCGGCGAGCTCGCCGTCGGGGAAGATGTAGCGGTCGATGAACTGCCCGGCCTTGACCTTGCCGACGTTGTCCGGCCGGGTGATGCAGTGGTTGAGCAGCCGCCCACCCGGCTTGAGATATCCGTGCAACTTGGCGAAGTAGTCGGGGTAGTTCTTCCGGCCGATGTGCTCGGTGATGCCGATCGAGCTCACGGCGTCGAAGTCTCGCTCGGGCACGTCGCGGTAGTCCTGTAGCCGGACCTCGGCCAGGTCGCCCAGCCCCTCGGCCTCGATGGCGGCGCGGCCCCACTCGACCTGCTCCTTGGACAGGGTCACGCCGATCACCTTCACGCCGCGGCGTGCGGCGTAGCGGACCATGCCGCCCCAGCCGCAGCCCACGTCGAGCAGCCGGTCCCCCGCCTTGAGCCCGAGCTTGTCGAACACCAGCCGGTACTTGTTCTCCTGCGCCGCCTCGAGCGACGCGTCGGCGTCCGGGTAGCAGGCGCACGTGTACGTCATGGACGGTCCGAGGATCCACTCGTAGAAGCGGTTCGACACGTCGTAGTGGTAACTGACCACCTCGGAGTCCCGCTCCTTGGAGTGCCGCCGCATCCCGGACAGGACGCGCTTCCACGCGGGCTTGACCTCCATCGGCGGAGTAGGCAGGAACCGGACGTTCTCCGTGCCCACGGACCGGGCGATCCGCGCCAGTGTCCTGGCGTCGGGTGTACGGGTCATGTGCTTGCGGAACACCTCGAGCGCGCCGAACACGTCGTGGGGCGCCCCGGGGTGCACGCCGTCGATCTCCAGCTCGCCCATGAGGTAGGCGCGGGCCAGGCCGAGGTCGCCGGGGGCGGTGACGAAGTACTGCAGCGCCTTCTCACTCTTCAGGCGTAGCACCAGTCGGCTGTCCGCCGGGCCGATCGCGGACCCGTCGTACGCCTCGATCCGCAGCGGCGGCTCACCGGTGGCGAAGGCTGCGATGATCTCGCCGATCGTCATCCTGCCCGCTGCACCCGCTGCGCCCGCCGCGCCCGCGGGCTCCGCGGTCCCCGCGCTCGTCGTGGTCACCGTGCACCCACCGCCTTCTCGTAGAGGGTCGCGAACCGGCCCTCGGGATCGAATTGCGTCTTGAGCCGGCCCGCGTGGTCGCCGCCGTAGAGTTGGGCGAACTCCTCACGGGAGTAGAAGACCTCCGAGTACAGCGACTTGTGACCGCCGAGCCGGGACACCTCCTCCTCGATGCGCCGGTTCCACGCGCCCTCGGCCATCCCGGGCTCGATCGGCGCCGACGACCAGAAACCGATGTTGACGTAGGTGGTGTCGGCGGCCAGAGGGTACAGCGGCCACGGACGGTCGGACGCCGGCTCGCCGTCCAGGCCCGGCGCCGGGGTGGACTCCCGAAGCCGCAGCGGGCAGATCCACAGGGGTTCGATGGGCACCTCGCGCAGGAACCAGTCGAGGAACTCGGCGGTGTGGTCGAGGGTCACCTCGACGTCCTGCACCACGCGCTCGCGCGGCCCCTCGCCCTTGAGGGCGCCGATCTTGTTGCCGAGGTCGTACTTGTGGTCGAGGCCGATGATCTTCCAGTACGCCGAGGAGCGCAGCAGCTGCTGCGGCCAGAACCGGCGGACCCTCGGGTTCTGCACCCCGAACGCGCGGGAGCACCAGAACCAGTCGGTGTCCCAGCGCCACAGGTAGTCCCGGATGGTCAGGCGGTCGCGTTTCACGGAGCCGGCGGGCCCGCCGTGTTGGACGGAGCGGTAGTAGATCGCCTGCTTGTCGGTCACCCCAGAGTAGTCCGAGACGGGCCCGGGCTCATCGGTCCGCCGCCCCAGACACAGGTACGACTCGCCGGCCGAGAAGACGATGCCGTCGAGGAAGTCGACGTCCTCGTCGTCGTACGTCCCCGACTCACTGACCCGCGCCAACGCCGACTCAAGCGCGGTGAGGGAGTCGAACCGCACGTGCCGCAGTTCCACGAACCGGCTGACCGGTTCGAGGGCGATGCGCAGCCGCACCGCGTACCCGAGGGAGCCGTAGGAGTTGGGGAAGCCACGGAAGAGCGCGCGTTCGCGCTCGGTGCCGTCGGGGCGGGCGGTGACGATCTCGCCGGTGCCGGTGAGGACGTCCATCTCGAGCACGGACTCGTGCGGCAGGCCCAGGCGGAACGAGGTGGACTCGATGCCCAGGCCGGTCACGGCACCGCCGAGGGTGATGGTCTTGAGCTGCGGCACGACGTACGGCATGAGGCCGTACGGCAGGGTCGCGTCGACGAGGTCCTCGTAGGTGCACATCCCCTGGACGTCGGCGGTGCGGGCGTCGGGATCCACGGAGACGACGCGCGTGAGGCCGGTGGTGTCGAGACCGGGCGACGACGACGAGGCGCGCGGTCGGAAGAGGTTGGACGTGGACTTGGCCAGCCGGACGGGCTCGTGGGCGGGCACGGCCCGGAAGCTGTCGACGAGTCGCTGCACGCCGCGCGCGTGGCTTTCGGTACCGACGACGAGTGGTTCGGCGAGACTCACGGCGGTTCCCATGAGTCACACCTTAGTAGCGCTCGGTGGCCCCCGCCGACTATCGGGTGGCGGGGGCGGACGGCGCCGGCGAGGCCGCAGGCTTCCACCCGGGCGGGCCTAAGACGCATCCGAGCCGCTCGCGGCAGCCGCCCGCGACTCCCCGAAACCCATCTCGTTCACGTCTCGATTGTGACACCACTCACGGGCGATCGGGCGATCCGGGCCACCCGCCCCCGCGCGGGCCCGTAGCCTCTCGGACACGTCGGCCTCGAGGGCCGTTCGCGCACACCGATTCTGCGCACACCACCGCGTGCGCACACCGTCTCCGGAGGAGGACCCGAGTGTTCACCGCATCCCGATCCGCTCGCCCCACCCGCTCCCGCGCCGCCCGTTCCGGCCCCTCCCGTCCCCGCACCGTCGCCGCCGCGTCGGGCCTCGCCGCCCTGGCGTTGGCGCTCGGCGCCTGCGGCGAGGAGGGCA
>NZ_KV824074.1:0-5575 GCF_001815995.1 Dietzia sp. HMSC21D01
CCATCCACGGGCGCCGGCGCCGCTGATATCCGTGGCGCACCCCACAGCTCCAGTCACTGCGCACGGCATTCGGCGAAATATGCATTAGATCACACCATAAATGTTTGCGGACCTCCGACGTCGGTTGATAAAGATTCCGACGTCGGCGCCAGCGCCCACAGGGCAGGCCTGTCACCGATGTCGGGTAACGACTCGGACCCGGATCCGGATGTACCTCACGAGTCCGCAAGCAGGACTGCACCACGGAAGCGGCGCACCCCGGCGCCGCTCAGAGCGAAAGGATCATCACATGATCGAGCAGATTTTCAACGGCATCCTCGGCTTCTTCAACAGCCTCATCGACACCGGCTCCACCGCGGCCCAGGGCTTCGTCAGCACCGGCTCCACCGCGGCCAAGGGCGTCTACGGCACCGTCACCGGCTCGCTCGGCGACATCGTCGGCTCGCTCTGAGCTGAGTGATCCCGGGCCTTCGGGTCCAGATCTACGCAACGACACCGGCAGCCGCCTCGCGCGGGTGCCGGTGTCGTACATTTCAGCCGGCCCTCCCCCTTTTCGCCGGATCACTCGATACATAGTGCGACGCGTGAAGTGATCTAGATCACATTAACCGAGACCGCGACTTCACCTGCAAAAGTAAACGATTCCCTCGGACCTTGGGCCCTCTTCGGCGTCCGAGCGGATGAAACGGCCCGGCCAGCTACGTAGCGTCTGGTGGTGAGATCTTGAGGGACCAACGGTCCGCAGGATCCTCACGCCAGACCGAGCGGCGCATCCGGCGCCGCCCCTGACGAAAGGACCATCACCATGGGTTCCATCCAGACTTTCCTCCCCGGCCTCGCCACCGGCTCCGACGCCGTGAACACCGGCTCGCAGGTCGTCGACGCGGGCGCTGGCCTCTTCGCCGACGTCCTCGAGACCCTCGGTGGCTTCGTCACCCAGATCACGGGCTCGCTGTCCTGATCTGGTTGACTGCGGGCCACTAGCGCCCGCCTTCAACACCCCGGCGCCGGCATTCGTCTTCGGACGGATGCCGGCGCCGTGCATTTCACTACACTCGGGGCCATGGAGCTCGACCTGTCCCGCCACGTCGCCGCCGACCCGGACACCGTGTGGTCCGTGCTCACCGACATCCCCGAGGCGCACCGGACGCTCAGCGGGGTAGTGGCGGTCGAAATCCTCACGACCGGCCCCTATGAGCCCGGCCTGCGGTGGCGCGAGACCCGCAAGATGTTCGGGATGAAGGCCACCGAGGAGATGATGGTGATGGCCGCCGAGCCGCCTCACTCCACCACGATCGTCGCCGAGAACGGCGGGACCAAGTACACGACCGTCTTCACCATCACACCCGACGCCGAGGGCGGGTCGACGCTCCGGATGCGCTTCGGAGCCGAGACTGCCCACGCTCCCGCGGTCTCCCGCGTCGTCATGGGGCTCATGGGAAAGTTCGCCGAGAAGTCCACCCGCAAGACCATGGAGCAGGACCTCGCCGACATCGCGGCCGAGGCCGAACGGCGGGCCTCCTCTTCCTAGCCGCCGTGGGCGCGTACCTGACCTACTCGGCCCGGCCCGCCTGCTCGCCCGCGCGGTCCCACAGCTCCGCGACGACCTCCGCGGCCGGCTGGTCGGCGTAGGCGTCGGCGGCCCGCCACCGCGACCCCGCCCACAGGGGCGGCACCTCGATGTCGCCCGCTTGCGCGGCGGCCTTGCGCATCGGACCCGTGAGCAGGTGCAGGTACGGGTACGCCGCCGGCGCGGCCTCGTGGAACTCCGCGACGAACTCGTTGACGAGCGCCCGGGCGTAGCGACCGGTGTAGCAGCGGGTCGGCCGCGACTCGGTGAACCGGGCATCGCCGAGAGCGGACCGGTGCAGAGCGTTCGTGCCCGCCTCCGGGGTGCGCAGCAGCACGGTCCCGAGCTGGACACCGTCCGCACCGGCCGCGAGCACGGCGGCGACGTCGTGCGGGGTGCTGATCCCGCCGGCGGCGACGAACGGCACCTCGGGAAGCGCGTCGCGCACCGCCCGCGTCAGCTCGACCGTCGTGATGTCGTCGGGCTCCTCGCCGACGGTGGTCGTGGACCGGTGCCCGCCGGCCTCGGCGCTCTGGACCGACAGCCAGTCCGCCCCGGCCTCGACAGCCCGACGCGCGTCGGCGACGCCGGCCACCGTCACGACCACGGCCGTGCCCACGTCCTGTAGAGCACGGACCATGCCGGGCTCCGGGATGCCGAAGGTGAACGAGACCACCGCGACCGGGTCGTCCAGCAGCGCGGCGAGCGTGGCTTCCTGGTCGAAGTCGGTGAATCCCGGCGACTCCGCGAGGGCCACCTCGAGCCGCCTGGCGACCGGCCCGATCGCCTCGGCGTAGCGCTCGACCGCCTCGGGACCGCCCGCCGCCGCCAGCGCGGCGTCGGAGTCGGCGCGATCCAGCAGGAACACGTTGACGCCGAACGGCGCGTCGGTGAGCTCGCGGACGCGCCCGATCTCCGCTCTGGTGTCGGCGGCGTCGAGGTAACCGGAGCCGATCATGCCCAGGCCCCCCGCCTCGCCCACCGCGGCGATGAGTTCGGGCGTCGTGGGGCCGCCGGCCATCGGCGCCCCGATCACGGGCCGGCGCAGATGCGACGGGAGCAGGCGGCGGTGGTTCTGGCCCTGCGGGGCCCGGTCGGACTGTGTCTGGTGCTCGGTCATGCCCGTGACGCTACGCCCGGGGTCACCGCCCTGGGGCGGGTGACGGCGTAGACCACACCGCCGACGACGAAGACGACGAGGCCTCCGACGACCGACTGCCAGGGCAGGCTCCCGGCGACGATCACGCATCCGACCGCGCCGAGCACCGGCACCCAGGCCGGCAGTCCGCGGCGCCGTCGATCAAGACGCAGGGCCGCGGTGTTCGCGACGAGGTAGTAGATCAGGACGGCGAAGGAGGAGAACCCGATCGCCTGCCGTACGTCGGCCGCCAGGACGATCACGGCCACCACCACGCCCAAGCAGATCTCGGCGACGTACGGCGTCCGCGTGGTGGGGTGCACTGCCGCCAGCGGAGCGGGCAGGTGCCGGTCCCGCGCCATCGCCAGGGTTGTGCGGGAGACGCCGAGCACTCCGCCCAGCAGGGCCCCGAGCGCGGCGATCCCGGCGGCGATCCGCACCACGGGCGCGAGCACCTCCCCGGCCGGGACCCTTTCAGCGGCGTCCAGTACGGGCGCGGCGCTCGCGGCCACGCCTTGCACCCCGAGCACGTGGACCGTCGCGGCGAGAACGATCGCGTAGACGGCGATCACGACGCTGATCGCGATGACGACCGCCCTCGGGATCGTGCGGCTCGGATCGCGCACCTCCTCCCCGAGCGTGGCGATGCGGGCGTACCCCGCGAAGGCGAAGAAGCAGAACCCCGCGCCGCCCAACACGCCGAGTATGCGCCCGGGCAACGCCTCTCCGTCGACGGCGGGCACTGCCGCGGGCGCCGCCGCCCCTGGCACTGCCGATGAGCCGGCCGACGAGACGAACGCCGCCACCACGAACACTGCTAGTGCCGCCAGCACGACGCCGACCAGTACCTTCGACGCCGTGGCCGTGCGCTGCACCCCGAGAACCGACAGCACCGTCAGCGCCAGCACGGCCACCGCGGCGACCACCGAGGACTGCTCCGGCCAGAGGTACAGGCCCACGGTCAGGGCCATCGCCGCGCAGGACGCCGTCTTGCCCACCACGAATCCCCAGCCGGCGAGAAACCCCGGCAGCGGGCCGAGCAGTTCGCGACCGTAGACGTAGGTCCCGCCCGCCGCGGGGAACTGCGCTGCCAGGCGAGCTGAGGACAGGGCGTTGCACACGGCCACCACGGCGGCCACCGCGAGTGAGGCCCACACCCATGAGCCGGCGCGTGCGGCGGCGGGCGCGAACGCCACGAACACGCCCGCCCCGATCATGGCACCGAGGCCCACCACGACGGCATCGGACGGCCCCAGTCTGCGGTCGAGAGTCGAGTCCATCCACACACCATCGCAGCCGCAGGTGGACGAGACGTGAACTCCTCGACCGTGGTCCCCCGCCGCGATTCAGCCCTGCCCCGGGCACTGGTCAATTCCGAACACGTCTCCGGCGGCAGGGGCAGCGTCGGGCAGGCGATCGATTTCGGCAGCAGAGCGCTCGAGATGGTCGGACGCTGACCCGATGCCGGGACGCCCGGGCGCCCCTGGGACACCACCCATGGTCGGAGTGCGCGGGACCAGCGCGGTCCCCGAGTCGACCCCGGATACAGTGGGGGCGTGTCCCCCATCCGCCGGCTCCGTGTGGCGGTGGCCGCCCTCACTGCGGGGTTGACATTGGTCGGGTGCGCCCCCGGGGAGCCCGCCGCGCCCGGCTCGGACCCCACCGCCGCCGCCCCGGCCGCTCCTGCTCCGCAGGCGACTGCCGCCCCGGCCGCTGATCCCGGTGGCCACAGGTCGGCACCCCCGCCCGGATGCGTATCGCCGCTGGACGGGCTGACGCAGCGTCAGCGGATCGCCCAGCTGTTCACCGTCGGCGTGAGTTCGATGGCCGACGCCCGTCGAGCGGTCGAACAGCATTCGATCGGCGGCATCTTCCTCGGCGGTGACGTGGTGGGCGAGGTGGTCTCCGGCGATGGGCTCGCCCGACTGCAGCACGACTCGCCCCTACCCCTGCTCGTGGCGATCGACGAGGAGGGCGGGCGCGTCTCCCGCATCGCGCCGTATGCCGGCCCGCTGCCGTCCGCCCGCGTGATGGCCGCGACCATGAGCCCCGATCAGGTCCGGGCGGCTGCCCGCGCCCGAGGGGAGTTTCTCCGCGGGATGGGCGTGACCGTCGATTTCGCGCCCTCCCTCGACGTGTCCGAGCAGCCGGACGGCGCGGTGATCGGTGACCGCTCCTTCTCCCCCGACCCCGCCCGCGTCGTGTCCTATGCCCGTGCGTTCGCCGCCGGCCTGCGTGACGCTGGCATCGCCCCGGTGTTCAAGCACTTCCCGGGGCACGGACGCTCCTCCGGCGACAGTCACCACCGCTCGGTGACGGTGCCCCCGCTCGACCAGCTCATGACCCACGATCTGCGGCCCTTCGCGGCACTCGCCCGGACCCCCGGCGCGGGCATGATGCTCGGCCACCAGCAGGTCCCCGGCCTGACCGGGGTCGACCGGCCCGCGTCGCTCTCGCCCGCCGCGTACCGGCTGCTGCGAGAGGGCCACGGCTACGGCGCCCCGCCCTTCGATGGCCCGATCTTCACCGACGACCTGTCCGGCATGCGCGCCGTGACCGACGCGTTCGCGCTGCCCACCGCCGTGACCGAATCCCTCATCGCCGGGGCGGACTCCCCGCTGTGGATCACGACGGCCGGGCTCGGTGAGACCCTGGACGCCGTCGAACGCGCCGTGGCCGACGGCACCCTCAGCCGGCGGGCGCTGGACCGGTCGCTCGAACGCATGGCGACCCTGCGGGGAATTCCGGTGTGCGTGGGCGGCCCCGCCACCGGGTTGCTCGAGCATGACGGTTCGCTGGCCCCGCCGTTGCGCGACCTCCCGCCGCGGGCGGGCCTGGCGCCCCTGCCGGCGTGACCCGGGTCGGGG
>NZ_KV824075.1:0-9448 GCF_001815995.1 Dietzia sp. HMSC21D01
CCCACGCGTCCAGTGCGGTGGCCAGCTCGAGTGCGGCCGCGTACTCGTCCTCGGCGCCGGGCTTCCCGGCTCCCATGGCGTCGGCGGCGGCGTCCAACGCGCGCAGGGCGGCGAGGCTGTCGGCGATCTCCTCGGCGACGAGGTCGCCGACCGTGCGCGCCGCGGGGGCGTCCAGGTGTTGGTCGACGGTCCCTATCCGTCCGACCCGTGAGACGGTTCCGGAGTCCGGGCGGTGCCGCCCGGCCAGGACGCGCAGGAGCGTCGTCTTGCCCCGACCGTTCTCCCCCACCACGGCGAGCCGCGATGCCGCGGAGACGGTGAGGTCGACGCCGGTCAGGACGGTGCGGTCGCCGAGCGTCACCGCCACGTCGGTCAGGCGGATGTGTGCGCGGTGGCCCGCGGGGAGTCGGTGGTGCTGGTGATGATGCTGGTCGTGGTGCACGGTGCCCTCTTCGGCTCGTCGTGGAGCCGGGTAGCACGAGATGGCCGCCCGGCGTGTGCCCGTGGACGGCGTGCAGAGAGAGGGGTGAAGGTGGTCTCCGCCGCCGTCAGCGGCGGGGCCAGGGCTTCATGGTGATGGCACCGGGATACATGCCCGGGAGTGTATCCCGGGACCGCCCCGGGACGCACCCTTGGCGTCAACTCTGGTTGACATCGCCGGTAGTGTCAACGTAGGTTGACGGATGAGGTGGTGACAATGGAGACGACGTTCGACTTCAGCGCGGAGGACTCCCCCGTCGACAGACTGGCCGCCATCGCGCGGGCCAAGGCCGAGATCGCCCGCGAGGAGGCGGCCGCGGTGCGATTCGCCAGAGTGCACGGGTTGAGCTGGGCGGAGATCGGCACGGTCCTGGGGGTGAGCAGGCAGGCACTGCACAAGCGATTCGGAAGGACGGCCTGAGGAGCACATGGCGAGGACGCGAACCGGAGAACTCCTGCGACCACTCGTCACGCTGGCCCCGAGCCCCCCGCGGCTGCCCAATGCGACCAAGGCGGGGCTCACGGTCCTGCTGTGCCTGGCGGTCCCGACGCTGCTGGGGCGCTTCGACCTGGGGCTGCTCACCGTCACCGGGACCTTCGCCGTCCTCTACGCCCCGGCCGCCCCGCTGCGTCGTCGCGCCGCGACCGTCGCCGGCATCGGTCTGGGCCTGGTCGTCGCCACCTCCCTCGGCGCGTTCACCGCGGGCTCCCACCTCGGTCGGCGAGCACGGCACCGAACCCGTCCTCGTCCCGGCCATGACCGCTGTCGGAGCCGCCGTGGCGTGGCTGGTGGCCATGGCGGATCTCCTCCCCGATCCCCGCCGACCGGAACGTCGAGCGGTGCGCCGCGCGCGGGACGCGGTAGCGGCCTACGCGGCCACCGAACCGGGGCCTGACAGCCGACCGCAGCACCACGCCGCGCCCCACGCGCTCGCCGACGCCGAAGAGACCGTCGTCGAGGGGATCTGGACTCCCTCCGAGTCGATCAGCACTGAGCTCGCCGCCGCCCACCGCGAGTACGACGCCCGCGCGGCGCGGGCGAGCCGGCACATCGTGCCCGGCGACGACCCCGCCTGCGATCCCTGCAATCCCGACGCCGGCCGATGGCTCGAGGGGGACCCGGGTCCGCAGATGTGGAGCTGCCGACCGCCGCCGCGGCCGACCGGGCCGAGCGGGAGTTCGTCCGCGACGACACCCGGCGCGCACTCCGCGAGATCGCCGAGTACTCGCGCGGCGACGAGCAGGCCCCGGACCAACCGACGCTGGCGTCAGCGCTGCGGGACCTCGACAGCAGCACCTCTCTGCTGATCGCGGACGGGCACGGTGATTCCCCCGAGTCGCGGACCGCGGAAGCGGTCACCTACGCCGGGTATCTCATGCTGGGCGCACGCGACAGCGACGCCGTCACGGGCACGGCCGAGGAGTGGACGGACCTCGCCGACCTGGAGCTGCCCTCCGGGTGCCGGCCCGCCGCTCCCCTCTGCCGGCGTGGCTCAGCCCGCGGCCGGGTCGGTGGCGTCGGCGACCCCGGTGTCGCCCGGGCGGTCGACGTTCTGGAGCCGCAGCTGACCGCGGGCCAGCACCTTCCCGGTCTCGGACTGGGTGATGACCACGTCCCATAGCTGCTGACTACGGCCCTGGAACAGGGCTGCGGCGGTCACCTCAACCCGCCCGCCGGCCGAGGCGCGCAGGAAGTCGGTCCCGTTGTGGACCCCCACAGCGACCTGACCCCGGTCGGCAACGGCGTACCCGGCACCCGCCCCGCCCGCGGACTCGACGATGCTCGCGTACACGCCACCGTGCACGGTCCCCCAGTCGGTGAGATGGTCGGCGCCCAGGTCCGCGTGTCCGCGCAGGGACGTGGCGCTCACCTCGTCCACGACGAGGCCGGAGACACGGACGAACGCGCTCGCGGAGGACGAGGAATCAGGGACAGCGCGGGAGTCGGACATGACGTCTTTCTACCTCCGGGCGTCGCGATGGACGGCGCCCGGCCCCCGAGACGGGTGTCACCCGCCGACGTAGCGGGCCAGGTACTCCCCGGTCAGCGTCGACGCGTCGGCGACGAGGTCGGCCGGGGCGCCCTCGAACACCACGCGACCGCCGTCGTGGCCCGCGCCGGGGCCGAGGTCGATGATCCAGTCCGCGTGGGCCATCACCGCCTGGTGGTGCTCGATCACGATCACCGACTTGCCGGCGTCGACGAGCCGGTCGAGCATGCCGAGCAGATTCTGCACGTCCGCGAGGTGCAGGCCGGTCGTCGGCTCGTCCAGCACGTAGACGTCGGCCTTGTCCGCCATCTGGGCGGCCAGCTTGAGGCGTTGACGCTCGCCCCCGGACAAGGTGGTGAGCGGCTGGCCGAGCCGCACATATCCGAGCCCGACGTCCCGCAGGCGTACCAGGATCTTGTGGGCCGCAGGGATGCGCGCCTCGCCCGCCGAGAAGAAGTCCTCCGCCTCGGCCACGGACATCGCCAGCACCTCGCCGATGTTGCGCTCCCCCAGCCGGTACTCGAGCACCTCGGCCTGGAACCGGCGGCCCTCACAGTCGTCACACGTCGTGGCGACACCCGCCATCATGCCGAGGTCGGTGTAGATGACCCCCGCGCCCTTGCACGTCGGGCACGCGCCCTCCGAGTTCGGGCTGAACAGCGCGGGCTTGACCCCGTTCGCCTTGGCGAACGCCTTGCGGATGGGCTCGAGCAGGCCGGTATAGGTCGCGGGGTTGCTGCGGCGCGAGCCCCGGATCGCCGACTGGTCGATCGCGACGACTCCCTCCCGCGGGGACACCGAGCCGTGGATGAGCGAGCTCTTGCCCGAGCCCGCCACCCCCGTCACCACGCACAGCACCCCGAGAGGGATGTCCACGTCCACGTTCCGCACATTGTGCGCGCTCGCCCCGCGTACCTCGATCCACCCTGCCGGCGCGCGGACCGAGTCCTTGAGAGAGGCGCGGTCGTCCAGGTGCCGGCCGGTGACGGTGCCGCTGGCCCGCAGCCCGTCCACCGTGCCCTCGAAGCAGATCTCCCCGCCCTCGGACCCCGCCCCGGGGCCCAGGTCCACGATGTGGTCGGCGATCGCCATGGTCTCGGGCTTGTGCTCGACCACGAGGACGGTGTTGCCCTTGTCCCGCAGGCGCAGCAGCAGCCCGTTCATACGGTCGATGTCGTGCGGGTGCAGGCCGATGGACGGCTCGTCGAACACGTAGGTCACGTCCGTCAGCGCTGACCCGAGGTGGCGGATCATCTTGACCCGCTGGGATTCGCCGCCCGACAGCGTGCCCGCCGGCCGGTCGAGCGAGAGGTACCCCAGCCCGATCTCCACGAACGAGTCGAGCGTGTGCTGCAACGACCCCAACAGCGGGGCCACCGACGGCTCGTCGAGTCCGCGCAGCCACTCGGCGAGGTCGGTGATCTGCATGGCCGAGACGTCGGCGATGTTGTGCTCGCCGATCCGTGACGAACGGGCGCCCTCGTTGAGCCGCGTGCCGTCGCACTCCGGACACGTCGTGAAGACCACGGCCCGCTCGACGAACGCCCGGATGTGCGGCTGCATGGCCTCGACGTCCTTGGACAACATCGACTTCTGGATCCGGGGGATCAGCCCCTCGAACGTCACGTTGATGCCGTCGGCCTTGATCTTCACCGGCTCTTTGCGCAGGAGGTCGTCCATCTCGCGCTCGGTGAACTCGCCCACCGGCTTGGCCATGTCGAAGAACCCGGACCCGGAGTAGATGCGGCCGTACCACCCGTCCATCGAGTACCCGGGGACCGTGATGGCCCCCTCGGCCAGCGACTTCGAGCGGTCCACGAGCGCGTCGATGTCGAAGTCGGAGACCGACCCTCGGCCCTCGCACCGCACGCACATGCCGCCGGTGATGGTGAACTCGGCCTTCTGCCGGGTGCCGTCGGCCTTCTTCAGCGTCCCCACCCCGGAGGCCGATGCCACGTTGAACGAATACGCCTTGGGGCCGCCGATGGCGGGCCGGGCGAGCCGGCTGAACAGGATCCGCAACATCGCGCCGGTGTCGGTCGCGGTCCCCACCGTCGACCGCGGGTCGGAGCCCATCCGCTCCTGGTCCACGACGATCGCCGTGGTCAGCCCCTCCAGCACGTCGACGTCCGGCCGGGCCAGCGTCGGCATGAACCCCTGGACGAACGCGCTGTAGGTCTCGTTGATCATCCGTTGCGACTCCGCGGCGATCGTCGCGAAGACCAGCGAGCTCTTACCCGACCCGGAGACACCGGTGAAGACGGTCAACCGCCGCTTCGGCAGCTCCACGTCGACCGAGCGGAGGTTGTTCTCCCGCGCGCCGAGGACGCGGATGATGTCGTGCATGTCTGCGGTGTGGGTGCTCATTCGCGCGTCTCCTGGGCCGGTTCTCTCCGAGGCAACGCTAGAACACGGACCCGGGACGGGGAAGGCGTCAGCCGCGGTCCTGATTGAGCATGGCGACGGCGTGCAGCTCCGCGAACCGCTGGAACTCGTCGTCGTCCCACCCCTCGCGGCCCGTCGCGGCCGCCCACCCGTCGAGGATCTGATGATCGTAGAGGTGGCCGTAGCCCTGGGACCCGCCGACCGCGTTGCCGAGATCGGCCGTCACCTGGAAAAACGTGAGCACGGGCATGTAGAACATGCCGGGGTGGCGGCCCTTACCCGGGGGTTCGGCCAGCCACGCCGGACGGTCGAACAGCAGATCCGGCGTCCACCACACGACCGGGTCGGTCGCGTGCTGGACGTAGAGCACGTGCGGCGGGATCCACGGGCTGTCGTCGTCGCGGAGCTCGGCCGGGTCCTCGGAGAAGCGCACCAGCAGGCCGTCGGCGTACACCGGCTCGGTGACCGGCGTGCCCGGGTCGCGGCGCTCGACCAGCGAGTGCCAGATGTGGTTGGAGTTGGGCGGGCCCATCCACAGCACGCCGTCCACGGTGGCGCGGATGTCCCGGATCCCCGAGAACGCCGCCTCCCCGGCCTGGGTGCCGAGACTCTCGCCATAGACGTAGAGTGCCGGCCGCGGCAGGTCAGGGGGCAGCGAGTCGCGCCACTCCACCACCGACTCGACGAGCGAGCGCCCGGCGGCCTCCGCCTTCTCGCGGTCGGCGAGGAATGAGATCCAGCTGGGCAGGAACGAGTACTGGGTGCCCACCGTCGCGGCGTCACCGCCGGAGAGCAGTTCGATCGCCTGGGCGGCGTGCGGGTTGATCCACCCGGTGCCGGTGGTCGGCACGATCACGACGGACTCCCGCTCCCAGGCCCGCGTCCGGTCGAGCTCGGCCACCACGAGGTCGGAGCGCTCGTCGTCCGTGGGCGCGGACTCCAGGCCCGCGTAGGCCCGGATCGGCTCCTTCGCCTCCTCGCCGAGCAGGTCGCTCAGCGTCTCCCGGTCGACGCCGCCGCTGACGAACCGCCGACCCTGCAGGCCCAGGTCCTCGAAGTCCACGAGCGAACCCGGGCCGCCTGACTTCTCGGGTTCGCGCGGCGGGCGCGCGTCGGGCAGGTCCTCGTTGTTCTGGGCGCTGAAGATCTGGTTGGCGGCCTCGAAGAACAGGCGCGGCACCACGCCCTGGACCATGCCCAGCAGCAGCGCGGCGGCCACCACGACCCCCGCGAGCCGCGCGGTGTACTCCCCGATCCCGAACCGGCGGCGCACCGCGCGGACGAACGCCCGGTACGCCGCCCGCAGACCCCGGGCGGCGATCAGCAGCGCGACGAAGAGCCCCAGCGCGACCCACGGGATGCGCATGTAGTCCGCCCACGGCGGGCGCGGCGACTCGACGAGGTCGGAGACCTGGTCCTGCCAGCGGATCGCCGTGGCGGTGGCCGTGATGAGGTAGACGACCAGCACGTACGGAGCGGACAACCGCGCGAACGCCAGCAGGCGGTCCCCCAACGCGGTGAGGTCGGGGTGCAGGCTGATGCGGGGGGCGACGACGCGCCGCCACAGGGTCCGGAGCGCCACGCCGACGCCGTAGCCGACCAGCATCGACACCCCCGTGACGATGCCCTGGTAGTGCCACGCCCGCGGCAGCAGCGACGGCATGAGTGAGACCCACGCCGCGAGCGCGGCGACGATGAGACCCGTGACGGAGGGCCGCCACCGATCCCACCACGTCCGCAGGACCTCGCCGACACTGCGCACCGCAGCTGTTCGGTTCACCGCAGCCGCTCGGCCCGGCGCGCTGCGGCCACGAGGTCCTCCGACATGCGCGCCAGTTCCGCCGGGTCCTCGCCCTCGGCGATCGCGGTCCGCAGGTCCTCGCACGCGCAGCGCAGCTGGAACATCCGGTCCATGAGGTCGGTGGACTCGGCCTCGGACAGCACGACCGTCCCCTCGGGCAGATCCTGCATCCGCAGCGACCGGCGCTGTTCGTAGGCGCGCTGGCGACACGAGCGACGGCAGTACCGCCGCCGCCGCCCGGTGCCGCCCTCGTCGACGGGGCGACCGCACCACGCGCAGGACGCCTCGCCCCGCCGGGGGGCGGGGGACTCTGCCCGGACGTCGGAATCCACGGAGGAAAGGGTACCCAGGTCGCCCCCGGGGTGGCCCGCGGCGTCGGGCCGTGGGAACATTTGGGGGTTCCTCTGGCGTTGATACGAGCAGGAACCACGCAGCGTCGTGTCGATCCGCAGAATTGACCGCAGCGCGGTGACGTGACCGCAGTGCTTTGACGCAGACGAACACGGCAGAAGGAGTTCGCATGGCAGATCGAGTCCTCAGGGGCAGCCGCCTCGGAGCGGTGAGCTACGAGACCGACCGGGACCACGACCTCGCGCCCCGCCGCATGGCCCGGTACCAGACGCCGAACGGCGAGGTCTACGAGGTGCCGTTCGCCGATGACGCCGAGATCCCCGGCACCTGGTTGTGTAAGAACGGCCAGGAGGGCCAGCTCATCGACGGCCCCGCGGTCGAGGTGAAGAAGGGCAAGCCGCCGCGCACCCACTGGGACATGCTGCTCGAGCGGCGTTCTCTGGAGGAGCTCGAGGAGCTCCTCAAGGAGCGGATGGACCTGCTCAAGAAGCGGCGCCGCGCCGGCGCGCGCTGAGCCACCGGACGGCATGACGCCCCGGTCCCCTTTTCGAGGGGGCCGGGGCGTTCCGCGTCGGCGGGGCGCACCGCCCGGCCGACGGGGGACTCAGCGCCCGACGAGCGCTCGCAGCTGCGCGCGGCGCTTCTCCCAGCCCCAGCGGGCGACGTTGACCGCGGCCTCGCGGAAGATCGACTCGCTCATCTTGGAGTGCCCCACGGTGCGCTCGGTGAAGGTGATGGGCACCTCCACCACACGCCGCCCGTTGTTCAGCAGCCGCCAGGTCATGTCGATCTGGAAGCAGTAGCCCTTGGACTCGATGGCGTCGAGGTCGAGTTCGGCCAGCGCGTCGGCGCGGTAGGCGCGGTAGCCGGCGGTGATGTCCTTGATGCCGACACCCAGCACGACGCGGGAGTAGATGTTGCCGCCGCGGGAGATGACGTGGCGCTGCCACGGCCAGTTGACCACCGAGCCGCCGGGGACGTAGCGGGACCCGATCGCCAGGTCTGCGCCGCCGTCCACGGCCTCGAGCATGGCGGGCAGGCGCTCGGGCGGATGGCTGCCGTCGGCGTCCATCTCCACCAGCACCGTGTACCCGCGCTCGAGCCCCCAGCGGAACCCGGCGATGTAGGCCGCGCCGAGACCCTGCTTCCCGGCGCGGTGCAGGACCGAGATCCGGCCGCGCGGGTCGTCGGCGGCGAGCCGGTCGGCGACCTCCCCGGTGCCGTCCGGGCTGTTGTCGTCGGCGATGAGGACCGACACGTCGGGGGCCGAGGCGAGCAGGCGCTCCACGACGCCGGGCAGGTTGTCCCGCTCGTCGTAGGTGGGGATGATCACCAGCGTGCGCGCGGAGGGCGCGCTGCCGCCCGGCGTCGTCGGTTCGGTCACTTACGTCTCCTCGTGTCGGGTCACGGGCCGTCGGCGGGTGTGGACCAGCGCCCAGGCCAGTGCGACGAACCCGACGAGGCAGCTCACCGCCTGCGGGACGCCGCCCAGTCGGGTTGCCACTGTACCGGCCCCGCCGACCTCGACCCGAGCCGCCAGCACCGCGGGCTCGAAGATGCCGGTCTCCTGCCGCACGTCCCCGTCGGGGCCGATGACGGCGCTCACGCCGCTGGTCGCGGCGATGAGGACGGGCACGTTGTGCTCGACTGCGCGCACCCGGGACATGGCCAGTTGCTGGTACGTCATGGCCGAGTGGCCGAAGGTGGCGTTGTTGGTGGGCACGGTGAGGATCTGGGCGCCGCGCGAGAGGGGTTCGCGGGCGGCGGCGTCGAACGCGATCTCGAAGCAGATCGCCACGCCCAGCTCGACCCCGTTCGCGGTGACGAGCCCGTCGCCGTCCCCGGGGACGAAGTGGCCGGCGGCCTGTGCGATCGGGAAGAGAGCCTCGAACAGGCCCCGCATCGGCAGCCACTCGCCGAAGGGCTGGATGTACTTCTTGTCGTGCCGGTCGGCGACCGGGTCGGAGCCGGCCGCGTCACCGGTCTCCTCACCGTCACCGGCACCGGCACCGTCACCGGCGCCCTCGCCGGCGCGGGCGTCCCAGACGAGGGTGGAGTTGGTGGCCTCGCGCCCCTGCCCCGTGGGCAGGACGGTGCCCACGAGGATCGGCGCGTCGAGGCGCCGGGACAGGGCACTGATCTGCGCCCCGGCGAGGCGGTCGCCGAGCGGCGAGATGTCGGAGGCGTTCTCCGGCCACAGCACGAGGTCGGGACGCGGGAGGGTGCCGGCCTCGACGTCGTCGGCGTACCCGGCCGTGACGTCGAGGTGGTTGTCGAGGACCGCGCGGCGCTGCGCGTTGAAGTCCAGGCCGAGGCGAGGGACGTTGCCCTGGATCACCGCGACCTCGACGGTGTCGGTGTGCTCGCCGCTCGGGGTGAGGGCGGCGCCGGCGACCAGGCCCACCGCGACGAGCGGGACCGCCAGGAGGCCGGCGGCCGC
>NZ_KV824076.1:0-14544 GCF_001815995.1 Dietzia sp. HMSC21D01
AGCGGGTCACTAAAAGTTGTGGAACTCAGGTTAGTGTCCGATCCGCGTCGGCGACCACCGCACGCCCGCCGGCGTCGAACCCCCCGGGGACCTGCTGCGGACCCTGGAGGACACCGGTATGAAGACCCGCGCCGCCATCGACGAAGGGCCCTCGTCGACTCGGACGGCCCGGATGACCGACCATGGGGGCGTGACACTCGAACCCGGGACACCCGCCGCGCCCGTCGACGTGCTCGTCATCGGGGCCGGGCAGGCCGGCCTGTCGGCCGGACACCACCTGCGACGCCGTGGCTTCGTCCCGGCAGGTCGGGCAGCCGGAGAGGCCCGGAGCGACCGCACCTTCGTCATGCTCGACGCCGACGAGGCCCCGGGCGGCGCGTGGCAGCACCGCTGGGAGTCGCTCACCATGCGCACGGTCAACGGGATCTTCGCCCTCCCGGACCACCCGGTCCCCGACGTCGACCCGGACACGCCCAGCCGCGAGATCCTGCCCCGCTACTTCGCCGACTACGAGATCCGCCACGGCCTCGACGTCCGGCGACCGGTCCGTGTCCGCTCGGTACGCAGACCGGTCCCTGGGAGGGTCGACCCGGCCGGAGACCACCTCGTCGTCGTCACCGAACCGACCGGTGCGCCCCGCCGCGGCACCTTTCGCCCCGGAGACCCACGGACATGGGCGGCCCGCTACGTCATCAACGCCACCGGCACCTGGACCCGGCCGTTCTGGCCGTACTACCCAGGTCAGGAGACCTTCCGCGGACGACAGCTCCACGTCCACGACTACGTCTCGGCCCAAGAGTTCGCCGGACAGCGCGTCGTGATCGTCGGCGGCGGCATCTCGGCGACACAGCTGCTCGAGGACATCTCCCTCGTCGCCGACACCCTGTGGGTGACGCGGCGGGAGATCGAGTGGGAGACGGGCCCGCCGCCGGACAACTTCTCCGCCGCAATCGACCGCGTCGCCGAGCGCACGGCGAGGGGGCTGCCGCCGGAGAGTGTCATCCGCGTCACCGGCATGTACCGCGCGCCGTGGATCGACCGCGCCGACGCGCGCGGCGTCCTCGTGCGCCACCCGATGTTCACCCGCATCGAGCCCGACGGAGTGCGGATGCCCGACGGGCGGCTCGAGCCGGCGGACGTCATCCTCTGGGCCACCGGGTTCCGGCCCGCGATCGCCCATCTCGCCCCGCTCGGGCTGCGGACGGCCGAGGGCGGGATCCGCGTCGCCGACGGACGGGCGCTCGACGAGCCGAGACTGTTCCTCATCGGCTACGGCCCGTCCCAGTCGACCGTGGGGGCCAACCGGGCGGGCCGTGACGCCGTGCGCCAGATCGTCGCGGACCTGCGGGAGGGCTCGCGACTCTAGAGCGTCCGGGAGATCAGCTCCTTCATGATCTCGTTGGTCCCGCCGTAGATCTTCTGCACGCGCGCCGAGGCGTACATGCGGGCGATCGGGTACTCGGTCATGAAGCCGTAGCCGCCGAAGACCTGCAGGCAGCGGTCGATGATCTCGCACTGCTTGTCCGTGCAGAAGTACTTGGCCATGGACGCCGTCGCCGGGTCGAGCTCGCCCTTGAGATGCAGCGAGATGCAGTGGTCCAGCAGAGTGCGGGCGGCCAGCGCCTCGGTCTTACATTCGGCCAGCTCGAAGCGCAGGTTCTGGAACTTGAGGATCGGCTTGCCGAACGCCTCGCGCTCCTTGGCGTAGTCGGTCGCCAGGCGCACGGCGGTCTCGGCGGCGGCGACCGCGGTCACCGCGATGATGAGGCGCTCCTGCGGGAGCTGCTGCATCAGCTGGATGAAGCCCTGCCCCTCCTGGCCCTCGCCGCCCAGGATGTTGCCCGCCGGGACGCGCATGTCGTCGAAGAACAACTCCATGGTGTCCTGGTACTTCAGGCCGATCTTGTCGAGCTTGCGGCCGCGGTTGAAGCCCTCCAGCCCCGGCGTCTCGGCCACCAGCAGTGACAGACCCTGCGCGCCCTCGCCGCCCGTGCGCGCCACGATGACGAGCAGGTCGCAGTGCATGCCGTTGGAGATGAACGTCTTGGAGCCGTTGACCACGAAGTCGTCGCCGTCGCGCGTGGCCGTGGTGCGCAGTGCCTGCAGGTCCGACCCGGCGCCGGGCTCGGTCATGGCGATGGCGCCCACCATCTCGCCGGTCGCGAGCTTCGGCAGCCAACGCTGCTTCTGCTCCTGGGTGCCGTACTGGAGGATGTAGTGGGCGACGATCGTGCTGTGGACCGAGTTGCCCCAGCCGTCGTCCAGCGCCCGGGTCTGCTCCTCCGCGATGACGGCCTCGTGGGCGAACGAGCCGCCGCCGCCCCCGTATTCCTCGGGGATCGAGATGCACAGCAAGCCCGCATCGCCGGCCTTGTTCCAGAACTCGCGGTCCACCGCGCCCTGCTCGGCCCACCGCTCGAGGTGCGGGGCGGTCTCCTTCTCGAGGAAGGCGCGGGTGTGCGCTCGGAGAGCGTCCAGGTCGTCGGTCATCCAGGGGGAGCGGAAGGGGGCGGGCTCTAACACGGGGCGACTCCAGAGTGAGGTGGGGGCCGGCGTGGCCTTGTCGAGCACCACCATACAACCGCATGGCATACAGGTGTATGGTCATCATTCCGGCGGTCGCCTCGGGCGCCGCACGTCGCGGCGAGAGGTGTGCGTGATGGGCGAGGTGGGTTCAGATGGCCCCGGGTCCGGCGGCGGCGCAGAGGCGGGCGACTCCGGCCCGCGGCGCTCCGCCGACGGCGACCTCACCGCCCGCGCGCGGATCCGGTACGCCGCGCTGGAGCTGTACTCGGACCACGGCGAGGACCGGGTCTCCATGCGCCGCGTCGCCGCCGAGGTCGGCGTGACCATCGGGCTGATCCAGCATCACTTCGGCACCAAGGAGGGGCTGCGCCGCGCGGTGGACGACCTCGTGGTGGAGCACGTCGTCGACGCGCTGGCGACCGTCGAGCACACCGGGTCCCCGGCGGAGGTGGTCGCGGCCCGCGACGCCGCCGTGCGCGACATGCTCGAGCGCAACCCGATGGTGGTGAAGTACATTAACCGCGCCCTCATCGAGCCCGACGGCCGGGGCGCTCCGCTGCTCGCGGCGATCGTCGACCTCACCACCAGGGAGGTCGAGAGTCTGCGCCGCGGCGGCCACGCCTCCACGCGCTCCTCGGAGAAGGTCCAGGTGGTGCGCACCCTCATGGGGCAGGTCGGCGAACTGTTCCTCGAACCGATCGTGGCCGCGATCTGGTGTCGGATCGGCGGTGCCGACGACCGACGTCCCACCATCCGGATCACGGTCGGGGAGCACTGACCGGCGGTGTGCCGCTGGGGCGGTGGCGCCGCACCCGGATTCGGGAGGCGCGCCGGTGACGCGCGCGTGCGTCGTGCACGGCGGGGCCCCAGCCGCTAGTCTGACGGAGCGTAGACCCGGGCATTCCGCCAGGGGTGGGAAGGACACGCTCATGAGGTTCACCCGTCTGGCGAAACTCGCCGCGACGGCCGTGATGGTCGGCGCCGCCACGCTGATGGTGCCCGCAGCCGCCCAGGCGGCGGTGCCCGTCGGCGGCGCGACCCCCGTGCTCGTCGGGGGAGTGGCGGGATGCACCATCACCGCCGCCGGTTACGACGCGGCGGGCACCCCGGTCGCGTTCACGGCCGCCCACTGCAGCGATCGGATAAACGTCCCGGTCATCCTCCGCGACAACCAGGGCGCGGGCGTGATCGGCACGGTCGCCACCCGCAACGAGATCCTCGACTACTCGGTCATCCGCCTGGACCCGGGCGTCGCGGTCCCCGTCCGCCAGGCCGGCGTGGTCGGCCGCG
This sequence comes from Dietzia sp. HMSC21D01, assembly GCF_001815995.1. NCBI lineage: Bacteria > Bacillati > Actinomycetota > Actinomycetes > Mycobacteriales > Dietziaceae > Dietzia > Dietzia sp. HMSC21D01. The sequence goes on from NZ_KV824076.1 coordinate 3,817, forward strand.
GGCCGGCGCCGGAGTTCGGCGACGTCGTCTGCAAGGACGGCCTGTCGACCGGCCACACGTGCGGCATCACCTGGCAGCGCGAGGGTGACAGGTTCTGGAGCCACGCCTGTGCCGGGTACGGGGATTCCGGCGGGCCCATCACCCGCGACGGCCGGCTCGTGGGCCTGGTCTCGGGCGGCCACATGCCGCCGGCGGCCGGGGCGGCCGGCAGCCTCGGCCCTGTTCTGCCCTCGTGCCTGCACCCGGCCCAGTCGCCGTTCTTCCTGCCCGCGCTGGGGTACTCGTTCGACGCGATCGTCGCCGACGCCACCGCGCGCAACTGGCCCGGAAGCGGCTTCCGGATGGCCTGACGGCCCGGCCGGCCCCGGGATCCATCGAGAGGAGCGTTCCGCACACCCGCTCGGCGTGGTGTGCGGAACGCTCTTCTCGTTGATCCGACGGGTCTCGTCGCCCCGTCCGGCGGGTCAGCTCACTTCAGCTCGGCGCTCGACAGGTCGAGGATGCGCCGGGCGATGACCAGCTGCTGGATCTGCTGGGTGCCCTCGAAGATGTCGAGGATCTTGGAATCGCGCGACCACTTCTCGAGGAAGCTGCGCTCGGAGTAGCCGTAGCTGCCCGCGAGTTCGACGGCGCCCAGTGTCACGGCAGAGCCGGTGCGCCCGGCCTTGGCCTTGCACATCGACGCTTCCTTGGTGTTGGGCATCTTGTTGTCGGCCATCCACGCCGCGCGCAGCGTGAGCAGGTACGCGGCCTCCCAGTCGGCCTCGAGCTCGAGGTACTTGGCCACGGCGGCCGGCTGGCTGGTGGCGGGCCGGTCGTAGTCGATCTCCATACCGGCCTCCTCGAGGAGCGTGCGGATCTCCTCGAGCGCGGCGCGTGCGACGCCCACCGCCATGCCGGCGACCAGCGGGCGGGTGTTGTCGAACGTCTGCATGGCGCCGGCGAAGCCCTTGTCCACGCGGATCTCCGGGTCGCCCAGGAGGTTCTCCTTGGGGACGCGGCAGTCGGTGAAGGTGATCTGCGCGGTATCGGACGCGCGGATGCCGAGCTTGTGCTCGAGCCGGTCAACGGACACGCCGGGATGGTCGCGCGGCACGACGAAGGACTTGATGGCGGCGCGGCCCTTGCTCTTGTCGAGGGTCGCCCACACCACGATGTGGTCGGCGCGGGCACCGGAGGTGACGAAGATCTTGGTGCCGTTGAGGACGTACTCGTCGCCGTCGAGGCGCGCGGTGGCCGACACGGCGGCGGAGTCGGAGCCGAAGTCGGGCTCGGTGATGGCCATGGAGGCCCACACGCGGCCGAACTTCTCCATCTGCTCGTCGTTGGCCACGGCGGCGATGGCGGAGTTGCCCAGGCCCTGGCGGGGGATGGACAGGGTCAGGCCGACGTCGCCCCAGCAGGTCTCGATGATGTTGAGCAGCGACTTCATGTTGCCGCCGTTGGCCACGCCCTCGCGCTTGGGTGCGCCGCCGGACCCCATGGTGGCGCCGGAGGCGGCCTGGCCGGCGTCCTCCATGGCCTCCATCATGGCCTTGAGGGTGTCGAGCTCGACGGGGTACTCGTGCTCGGCGAGGTCGTACTTGCGGGAGATGGGCCGGAAGATCTGGGTGGCTACCTGGCGGGCCTGGTTCGCACCCGCCTGGAGCTTCTTGGGTAGTTCGAGGTTGATCATCGCTGGGTGTCCTTGGTCCGGTTCGGGAGGGTGGCGGCGCGGGCGGGGGTCACAGGACCACCACGCCCTCGGCCACGCCCACGGCGCGCAGGTCGCGGTACCAGCGCTCGACCGGGTGCTCCTTGGTGAAGCCGTGCCCGCCCAGCAGCTGGACACCGTCGAGGCCGATCTTCATGCCCTTGTCCGCGGCGATCTTGCGGGCCAGGGCGGCCTCCCGGGCGAACGACAGGCCCTGCTCGGCGCGGGAGGCGCCACGCCAGGTGACCAGGCGCATGCCGTCGAGCTCGGTGGCCATGTCGGCCACGGCGAAGGCGACAGCCTGTCGGTGGGCGATGGGCTCGCCGAACGCGTGGCGCTCCTTGACGTAGGGCGTGACGTAGTCGAGGACGGCGTGGGAGGTGCCCACGGCCAGCGACGCCCAGCCGAGGCGCGACAGACGGATCACGTCGGCGTAGGCGGCGGCGCGGTCGTCGGGGGAGACGTCCGGGCCGCCGAGGATCGCGTCGGCGTGCACGGTCACGTCGGTGAGGACGAGCCGGCCCAGGCCGGCGGCGCGCAGGCCCATGGACGGATCGGCCTCGACCACGAGGCCCTCGGTGTCGGATTCCACGACGAAGTAGGTCGGCGCGCCGTCGAGCATGGCGGCGACGACGAAGAGCTCGGCGGTGCCGGCGGTGGGCACCATCGACTTGACGCCGTTGAGCGTGAAGCCCCCGGGGGTGCGTACGGCGGTCGTCTTCAGGTCGAACGGGTCGAACAGCGGGCGAGGTTCGGCCACCGCCACGGCGGCGGCCGGGACCTTCTCGGAGGCGAACGCCGGCAGGTAGGACTTCTGCTGGGCGTCGGAGCCGAACTGTGTCAGCGTGGTTGCCACGCCGGATGGCGCGAGGATAGGCAGGGCCAGGCCCATGTCTCCGTAGGCCAGGGCCTCGGCGACGAGGGAGTTGGTCACCACGCCGCGCTCGGAGGCGATGCCCTCGAACTCCTCGGGGACGTTGAGCATGGTGGCGCCGATCTCGGCGGACCGCTCGAGAAGCGAGGCGGGGGCCTCAGCGGCGGCGTCGGCGTCGTGGGCGGCCGGGCGGATGACCTCTGTGGCGAATTCGCGCACGGTCTGGGAGATCATCTGCTGGTCCTCGTCCAGCGTGAGGTCGAACAGGTCTGGCCGCGCCTCGGTGTCGGCGTCGGGTAGGCGCTTGGGCGCGCCGCCTCCGGAGACCTTCTTGAACGATTTGGTCGCGGCCCCGAGGGTCTTGAATCCGGTCTTGGTGGCCTCGTAGGTCACCCGGTCGACCGTCTGGCGCAGTCCGAACCGCTCGGCGAACTCCGACCCGGTGATCGTGGTCAGCGCACGCATCGCGGCGCCGATGGCGTCGATGCGTGTGGGGTTCTTGCCCGGTGTGGAGGTCTTCGCGCGTCCCGTCGTGGGCGGGGTCGTGGGGTTCTTACTCATCATCACCAGCTGTTCTCGTGACGGACGGTGGGCGGTGTGGTCGCCAACACCTTACTTCGGAGTAAGTTCCGAGCGCCACACTTTCCCCTGAAGTTCTCGGCACCGTTGTTCGGCGGGGGTTGGTTCAGCCGCGGAGCAGGGCGACCGCCTGGTCGACGGCACCCTGGCGGCCCGCCACGAACCAGTCGTAGCCGTTGACCTCCACGGTCGCGCAGACCCCGCCCGCGCCCTCGACGAGTGCGCGGCCGGGCAGCCAGTCCCACTCCGGGCAGGAGTGCTGGCACCACACGGTGTGGATCCCGCAGGCGACCGAGGCCAGGTCGACCGATCCGGATCCGAGCATCCGGATGGTCGCCGCGCCCCGGCTCACGCGGTGGAACGGCTCGGCCAGATCGGGGTCGGTGAGGAACGGCGGGTGGAGGTAGGTGGCGAGACTGCCGGCGGCGAGGTCGCCGGGGGACAGCGGGGTCACGGGGACGCCGTTGCGGCGGGTGGGCGTCTCGGAGCCGCCGACGAAGGTCTCGCCGGTGGCGGGGCGGTGGACCGCGCCGAGCAGGTAGTCGTCGGGGCCGCTGAGTGCCACTGCCGAGCACCAGTAGTCGGAGCCGGAGACGAAGTTGTAGGTGCCGTCGACGGGGTCCACGACCCACCGCCGGTCGTGGCCGCCGGCGACCAGGGTTCCCTCTTCGCCGAGGACGCCGTCGTCCGGCCGGTGGGCGGCGAGAAGCGCGGTGATGTGTCGTTCGGCGGCGTCGTCCGCCTCGGTGACGACGTCCGAGACGGACGTCTTGCGCCGGACGTCGAGTCCGTCCTCGCGCAGGCGGCGCGCCAGGGTGCCGGCGTCGACGACGAGGCGGGCGGCCAGGTCGACGTCGGACAGTCGCCCGGTGAGCTCGTCGGACGCGGGGCGCGGGTGGCCGGTGTCGATGGACATGCACTTCCTCCGCTGGGGTCGCGGCGCGCTGACCACGGGCGGCAGCGGGTCCGCGGCTCTCGACGCTACCCGCGGCGGGCGACCACGGGTGATGTGGCGGGTCACGTCGGGGCGACGGGCGGGGAAACGGTGGGCGACGCCCGGGCCGCGTAGACTCGGATCTCGTGCACCCTGAAGTCTCCGCCGACATCGCAGCCCTCGACGCGACCATGACCACCGTCGAGAAGGTTCTCGACATCGACGAGCTCGCCCGCCGCGTCGACGAGCTCGAGCAGATGGCCGCCGACCCGGACCTGTGGAACGACCAGGACCGGGCTCAGAAGGTCACCAGCGAGCTGTCGTACATCCAGGCGGACCTACGTCGCTGCCGCGAACTGCGGCAGCGGATCGAGGATCTGCCGCTGATGTACGAGCTCGCGGAGGAGGAAGGCGGCGACGCCGTCGAGGAGGCGGATGCCGAGCGGGCGAGCCTGCGTGAGGACGTCGAGGCCATGGAGGTCAAGACGATGCTCAGCGGTGAGTACGACCAGCGTGAGGCCGTCGTGAACATCCGCGCGGGCGCCGGCGGTGTCGACGCCGCGGACTTCGCGGAGATGCTCATGCGGATGTACGTGCGCTGGGCGGAGAAGAACGGCCACAAGGTCGAGGTCTACGACACCTCGTACGCGGAGGAGGCCGGCATCAAGTCCGCCACCTTCATCGTCAAGGACCCGTACATGTACGGCACCCTCTCGGTCGAGCAGGGCACCCACCGCCTCGTGCGCATCTCGCCGTTCGACAACCAGGGGCGCCGCCAGACCTCCTTCGCCGAGGTCGAGGTGCTTCCCGTGGTCGAGACGGTCGACTCGATCGAGGTCCCGGAGAACGAGGTCCGCGTCGACGTGTACCGCTCGTCGGGTCCCGGTGGGCAGTCGGTCAACACCACCGACTCCGCGGTGCGCCTCACGCACATCCCCACGGGGATCGTCGTGACGTGTCAGAACGAGAAGTCGCAGCTGCAGAACAAGGTCGCGGCCATGAAGGTGCTGCAGGCCAAGCTGCTCGAGCGCAAGCGGCAGGAGGAACGGGCCGCGATGGACGCCCTCGGTTCGGGCGGCAACGCGTCGTGGGGCAACCAGATGCGCTCCTACGTGCTGCACCCGTACCAGATGGTCAAGGACCTCCGGACCGAGCACGAGGTCAACAACCCGTCGGTGGTGCTCGACGGTGACATCGACGGATTCATCGAGGCCGGCATCCGGTGGCGGATGCGGGAGGGGGCCGACGCCTAGTGAGGGTCCAGACCGACTTCAGCGGAATTCTCCGTTGGCTGAGCAACGAGGGTCTGGAGGTCGTCCTCCTCGTCCTGGGGGCGGCCCTGCTGACCCGCGTGATCGGCAAGATCGCCCGGATGTGGACCGGCCGGATCGACGCAAAGAACGCGGACAAGGAGCTGTGGTCCGAGGAGTCAAAGCACCTGCACTCGCTGATCCAGGTGCTCTCCTATGTCGCCGTCGCCGTCCTGTACGTCCTCTTCGGGATCCAGATTCTCCTGCGCTTCGGTGTGAACCTCGTCGCCCTGGTCGCGCCGGCGACCGTCCTCGGCGCGGCGCTCGGCTTCGGCGCGCAGAAGGTCGTCCAGGACTTCCTGGCGGGGTTCTTCGTCCTCGCCGAGAGGCAGTACGGGTACGGCGACATCGTGGAGCTCACGACCGCGACCGGCGTCGCCGCCGGCACGATCGAGGACGTCACTCTCCGCGTCACCCGGCTGCGCACGCTGGACGGTGAGGCCGTGATCGTTCCCAACGGTCAGATCGTCACCGCGGTCAACCAGTCGCAGGACTGGGCGCGCGCCATCATCGACGTGCCGGTACCCAACAACGCCGACATGGACAAGGCGCACGAGGTGCTCGCCGAGGTGTGTCGGGACATCGTCGACGACGACCGTGTGGGTGAGTACGTGCTCGACGAGCCATCCGTGATGGGCGTGCAGTCCATCAAGCTGGAGCAGACCATCATCCGCCTGCTCGCCCGCACCAAGCCGGGGATGCAGTGGGAGGTCGGCCGGCGCATGCGCGCGGTGATCCTGCGCCGGTTCAGGCAGGAGGGCATCGTCCTGGAGCCGGAGGCGCTCGCGGCCATCCGGGCGGGGATGCTCCGCCCGCAGACCGGAGAGGGGAGCGTCTGATGGCACGGCACAGTGACGACGACACGACCCGGAACGACGACACGATCCGGAACGACGACACGACCCGCGACGGTGACGTGGCCCGGGGCGCCGACGCGACCCCCGACGCCGGCACGACCCGGGAGGATGACGCCACGCGTCAGGAGCCCGTGCTGCGCCAGGACCCGTCCGCCCGTGAACAGCCCGATCCGCTGGGCCTCGGCGGCACGCCACCGCCCGACGCGCCCTCACGCCGGCCGAAGCCCGCGATCGTGGCGCTGATCGGGGAGTTCCTGTCGATGTCGCGGACGACCGCGATCCTTCTCGGTGCGTTCGTCGTCGCCGGGGTGCTGTATCTGCTCGTCCGTGAGCAGCCGGTCGTCGCCTTCGGTCCGCCGGCCCCGCCCGCGACCAGTGCGCCGACCGAGCCGGCTGAGTCATCGTCCGAGCAGACCGGGCCGTCGGAGCTTACGGGCACCACCGATCCCACTCCCACGACAGGGCCGGATCAGACGGGGACCGCGACGACCGGGACGACGACCACCGGCCCCGAGGGCACCGCCAGCACCAGCCCGGGCCCGGGTGGCTTGCGCGGAACGGCGGGATCGACTCCCACCCGGCAGGAGCAGACGCAGGCGCCGCAGCAGCAGGCACCGCAGCAACAGGTGCCGCAGGAGCAGCCTCAGCAGCAGTCGCAACAGCAGACTGGTCAGCAGGCACCCGAGGGCGTTCCGACCTCTGTTCCGAGCGGCGGCGCCCTCGAGGGGTGACGCCTATCGCTCGGGCACCGGGTGGCGCTTCGGCGGTCCCGCCGGCGGACCACGGTGTTCGGCCAGCAGCGCCGACAGTGACGGGTGTGGCGCTAGGCTACTGGCGTGATCAGTGCTGACCGTGTGACCAAGTCGTACGCGTCCGTGACGCGTCCGGCTCTGTCCGATGTGAGCGTGGAGATCGACGACGGCGAGTTCGCCTTTCTCATCGGTGCCTCCGGCTCCGGTAAGTCGACCTTCCTGCGGCTGCTGTTGAGGGAGGAGCGGCCGGACTCGGGTCGGCTCGTCGTGGCCGGCCACGATCTCACACGCATGAAGAACTCGGATGTGCCCGGGCTGCGGCGTTCGCTCGGCTGCGTGTTCCAGGATTTCCGCCTCCTGCCGGGCAAGACGGTCGCGGAGAACGTGGCGTTCGCGCTCCAGGTCATCGGCAAGTCCCGCCGGACCATCGAGAAGCTCGTCCCGGAGACGCTCGACATGGTCGGACTGGGTACCAAGGCGGATCGTCGGCCGCACGAGTTGTCCGGGGGAGAGCAGCAGCGAGTCGCCATCGCCCGGGCGTTCGTGAACCGTCCCGTGCTGCTGCTCGCGGACGAGCCGACGGGCAATCTCGACCCGGAGACCAGTGAGGACATCATGTTGCTGCTCGACCGGATCAACAGGACGGGCACCACGGTGCTCATGGCTACGCACGACCGCCACATCGTGGATCGGTCGCGCCGCCGGGTCGTGGAACTGGTCGACGGTGCGGTCGTGCGGGATGACGCACGCGGGACCTACGGGGTGGATCGCTGATGGCCGTCAGGTTCATCGCGTCGGAGGTCGCGCAGGGACTACGCCGGAACCTCTCCATGACGCTGGCCATGATCATCACCACGGCCGTCGCGCTGGGGATGCTGGGCGCCGGGCTGCTGGTGGCGATGACCGCGTCCGCGAGCCAGGCCAAGTACGACTACCTCAACGAGTTCCGCGTCTACGTGGACCGCTCGATCTCCGTCGAGGACCCGGAGTGTGCGGCGGAGTGCGCGGGAATTCGCGAGCAGCTCGAGGAGACGCCGGGCGTGGCGTCGGTGGAGTACAAGAACCCGCAGGAGACCTACTCCGAGTTCGTCGAGCTGTTCGCCTCGACCGACCCGGTTCTGGTGGAGTCGACGTCGCCGGACGCTCTCGGCTCGCGGTTCACCCTCACTCTGTCCGATCCGACGCGGGCGGAGGAGGTCGCGGTGGATCTGGCGGACGTGTCCGGGATCGAGGTCGTGCAGGGGCAGGGTGAGCTGGTCGAGCGCGTCTTCTCGGTTCTCGGCGGCATCCGCAACGCGGCGTTCGCCATAGCGGTGGTTCAGCTCGTGGCGACCGTCCTGCTCATCGCCAACATGACCCAGATCGCGGCGTTCACGCGACGCACCGCGGTCGGGATCATGCGCCTGGTGGGCGCGAGCCGGTGGTACACCGAGTTGCCGTTCGTGCTCGAAGCGGTGATCGCGGCGATCACCGGCGCCGTCCTTGCGGTGGGGGGTCTGTTGGTGGCCAAGAGCGTGTTCCTCGACAGGGTGCTGGACGAGGCGTACCGGGCGAATCTCGTCGAGAGGATCACGACCTCCGACATTCTGGTTCTCGCCCCGGGGCTCGTCGTCGCCGGCGCGGTGGCCTCCGCGTTGACGGCGTGGGTGACCCTGAGGCTGACGGTCCGGCACTGATGGCCCGGTACTGATGGCCCGGCACTGACGGCCGCCGCCCCTTCCGGCTCGTCTAGACTCTGGGGGCTGCGCAACAGCAACGAGGAGGTGAACCGACGTGGCCAAGAAAAACAAGAAGAAGGGCGCGTCCTCCCTCGGCTCCGACGGGAGCATCGTCGCGAGTAACCGCAAGGCCAGGCACGATTTCCACATCCTGGACACCTACGAGGCCGGGATCGCCCTCGTGGGCACCGAGATCAAGAGCATGCGGGAGGGTAAGGCCTCGCTGGTCGACGCGTTCGCGACGGTCGACGACGGCGAGGTGTGGCTCCGCGGGCTCCACATCCCCGAGTATTCGCACGGGAGCTGGACGAATCATGCCCCCAAGCGGGCGCGGAAGCTCCTGCTACACCGCCGGGAGATCGACTCGCTCGTGGGCAAGGTGCGCGACGGGAACGCGACGCTCGTCCCGTTGTCGCTCTACTTCGTGAACGGTCGCGTCAAGGTCGAACTGGCCGTCGCGCGGGGTAAGCAGGCCCACGACAAGCGGCAGGACATCGCCCGGCGGACGGCCGAGCGCGAAGCGGTCCGCGAGCTGGGCAGGAAGATCAAGGGCATGCGGGCGTGATGCCGGTCGCGCTGGCGTCGACCTCGGCGGTGGCGTACGGCATCAGTGACTATCTCGGTGGCGTGGCGTCCCGCCGCGCGCGGGCGTTGCGCGTCGTCAGCGTGGCCTACCCTGTCTCGATCGTGCTCGTGGGGGTCGCGGCCCTCGTCGCGGGCGGGTCACCTACTCCGGCGGGCCTGGGGTGGGGGTTGGCGTCCGGGCTCGCATCCGGCGCCGCGGTGTGGACGTTCTATGTGGCGCTGTCCCGGGGGCCGATGAGCGTCATCTCGCCGATCACGGCGGTCCTGGCCGCCGCCGGACCTCTGGCCTTCGGGTTGGCGGCGGGGGAGCGGCCCGGGTCCGCGGCGATGGCGGGGATGGCGGTGGCGCTCGTGGCCACCGTCCTCGTGTCCCTGGAGGGCGCGGACGGCTCGTCCGCCGCGCACGGGCGGTTGACGGCGTCGCTCCTGGTGATGTCGGTGGTGTCGGGCTCGGCGTTCGCCGCCTTCTTCGTCCTGTTGTCGCGGGTGCCCGCGGGCGAGGGGCTCTGGCCGGTCGCGGCGTCGCGGGTAGGCGCGACGGTGATGTTGCTCGCCGCTGCCGTGGCCGCGCGTGAGTCGTTCCGCTTCCCGCGCCGTCTCATCGCGATCGGGGTGGTGATCGCCGTGTTCGACGCGATCGCGAATGGTGCGTTCTACTTCGCCTCCCAGGCAGGGATGCTCTCCCTCGTCAGCGTCATCGCCGCCCTGTACCCCGCCTTCACCGTCGCGCTGGCGGTCACGCATGGGGGCGAGCGGATGCGCGCGGTCCAACTGGCCGGGCTGGGCCTGGCCGGCGTCGCGATCGTCCTCCTCACGCTTGGCTGACCGGAGACGGACGTCACCCTGGTATTCGACGGTCCCCGGGGGTATGGTTGGAGGTCCGTCGGCGGAAGTCGGCGGCTCCTGAGGGGCTGATGTGGTTTCGACTACGTGAGCTGACGCAGGGGAAGCGTGCCGGTGCAGGCCAGAGACCACCGTAAGCGTCGTGGCAACCAATTACGCGCCGATACCAATCAGCGCGACTACGCCCTCGCTGCCTGATAGCGAGCCCGTAGTCTGTCGGCCCGGGGTCGCTCTCGCCCCGGAACCCGGCATCATCTAGAGGGATCACCGGCTCACCCGGTCACGGGGTGGGTCGGGACAACTCACAGTGACTGGGATCGTCATCGCCAACACGTCCGCATGAGGGCGAGATCCGAGTAGAGGCCAACGCGGACTGCGCACGGAGAAGTCCTGCCGATGCTGCGGAGGACCCGGGTTCAATTCCCGGCAGCTCCACAATCGGGCTGAACCCCCGGTCGTCTCGACGACCGGGGGTTCAGCGCATTTCATAGTGCTGCTCGGAACCATCGATGCAGAGCCCGTCCGCGCGCCGGCCGCCGGCGCTGGCCCCCTCCTGCCTCAGAAGGGTGGTGGTGGTTGGAGG
>NZ_KV824076.1:14564-21301 GCF_001815995.1 Dietzia sp. HMSC21D01
GAGCCAGGCGCCCACCGCGCGGGCCTGGCCGACCCCGGCCTCCGACAGCGGGGTGTCGGCGTCGCGGTAGTCCAGGTCGAGGCGGTGGGCGCCGGCGGCGCGGGCTCGGTCGTCGGCGACGTTGCCGATGCTCTGTCCGTGGCGGATCAGCTGGAGCCGCGCGAGTTCTGTCACGGCTGGAGGACCACCTTCACCGCGCCGTCCTGCTTCTTCTGGAACATCTCGTACGCGCGCGGGGCGTCGGCCAGCGGCAGCCGGTGGGTGGCGAAGTCGTCGACGCCCAGGGGATCCTCGTCGGTGAGCAGCGGCATGATGTCGGGCACCCACCGCTTGACGTTGGCCTGGCCCATCTTCAGCGTGATCTGCTTGTCGAACAGCGTCAGCATGGGCAGGGGATCGGCGCTGCCGCCGTACACGCCGGAGAGCGAGATGGTCCCGCCGCGGCGCACGATGTCGATCGCCGAGTAGAACGCGTCGAGCCGGTCGACGCCGGCGTTCTCCATCACCTTCTTGCCGAGGAACTTGGGCAGCATCCCCACGGCCGCGTGTGCGGCACTGGCGGCCGGGGAACCGTGCGCCTCCATGCCCACGGCGTCCACCACCGAGTCCGGGCCGCGGCCGTCGGTCATGTCGCGGATGACGTCGCCCAGCTCTCCGGGAACGTCGGTCGGGTCGATCACCTCGACGCCGCGGTGTGCCTGGCGTGCGCGTCGCTCCGCGACGGGATCGACGCCGATGACGCGGTGTCCGTGGTGGGCGGCGATCCGGGCCGCCATGTCTCCGATGGGACCGAGTCCCAACACGACGACCGTCCCGCCGTCGGGAATCTCGGCGTAGTCCACCGCCTGCCACGCGGTGGGCAGGACGTCCGAGAGGTAGAGGTAGCGGTCGTCGGCGTGCTCGTGCGGCACCTTGATGGTCGTGTTCTGCGCCTGCGGGACCCGCAGGTACTCGGCCTGGCCGCCGGAAACGCTGCCGTACAACTCGGAGTACCCGAACAGCATCGCACCCATGCCCTGATCACGGACCTGGGTGGTCTCGCACTGGGTGTTCAGTCCCTTGTCGCACATGTAGCAGTGCCCGCACGAGATCTGGAACGGCATGACCACGCGGTCGCCGGGCTTGAGGCCGGTCACCTCGGCGCCGACCTCCTCGACGATCCCCATGGGTTCGTGGCCGAGGATGTCGCCCTCGTGCATGAACGGCCCGAGGACCTCGTACAGATGCAGGTCGGAACCGCAGATGTTGGTGCTGGTGATCTTGACGATCGCGTCGGTGGGTTCCTGAATCCTGGGATCGGGGACGTCCTCGACGCGGACGTCGCGCTTGCCGTGCCAGGTGACTGCCTTCATGTTCGGGCTCCTCCCTCGGGTCGTGCTATGCGCCTTCGCGCATATTCCCGACCGTAGTAACGACGCCGACGGCCCGCATCCGGTGGACGCGCCCCGCGGCGCGCACGCGAGGCGCAGCTGGTCGCGGCCTCAGTCCAGAACGCGCAGGACGCCGGAGTGCGTCGTCACCTGGTCGGTGAAGGTCGTGACCACCACCTGGCGCAGCACCGTCGCGCCGCCGTCGTGCCACACGGTGGCGATGGTCGACGCGGTGAGCTCGTGAGGGCCCACGCGGAACTCGCCGAGGGTGTCCGAGACCAGTCGACCCCGGTCGTCCACCACCCTGTCGGTGGCCCGCACCCGCCAGCGTTCGAGCGTCGCAGCCGTGTCGTCGAGCCGGTCCAGCAGCGTTCCGAGGTCGATCGCGGGACTGATCCGCGCGAGCGAGAGGACAACGGTCGGTTGGAATCCTTGGCGGTACAACCCGGGATGTGCCCAGATCGCGACGTTGCCCACCGGCACGGCCTGTTCGACCAGTCGCCAGCCGGCACCCGGGTCGAGCCCGGCGAGTGAGGCGTCATCCAGCGGCTCGAGGACGCGGTCACCGGCCTCGAGGAACTCTGCGAGCGTCGTCATGGCGTGTCCTTGTCGTCGGCGCGGACGATTTCGCCCGTGGACCGATCCCAACGATCGCCGACGCGCATCGTCCGACGCGTGTTCCAGTCCGGACCCACGAAGAACTCGGCGCACTCGGGAGTGTCCAGCAGTGGCCGGAGCCCGGGGTTCTCCACGAGGAGGTAGATGGCGTTGATAAGCGTGTTCGGCTCGATCTTGTAACCGGAGCAGTCCACGCCGATCACGTCCTGATCGTCGATGCGGAAGAGCATGGTCTTCCTTCTGGTCTCCACTCCTTCGCGAACGAACATCTGGACCCCCGCGCGGAGATTGCGGTGGGAGGGCCGGTGAATCTCGCCGGGGCCCCCGTTCTTGATGTTGGCGTCGCACACGGATCGGAGTGCGGTGACGGAGTCCCACGGGATGGCGGCCTGGAAGTACCCGCGCGTGTAGTGCAGCGCCCCGGGTGTGAAGACGAGCGCGCGACGGTGACCTCCGGCGACGAGGGACCAGCCGACCAAGGCGATGCCCGCCCACCCGATCGCCAGGGCCACGTAGGCCGAGACCTGAGACCAGAGGTTGTCGTAGTCGGGATCGGAGAACCAGCGGATCAGCATCCATGAGCCCAGCGCGATCCCGACCACGAAGGGAATGTGGAGGCGCCAGTGCCCGTATGCGGGAATCGGTGTTCGGGGTTCATCGATCCGGGGTGGAGTCCTGAGGTGGACGAAACCTGTGACGGTCGGAACGAGCACGGCGACCATCGCACTGGACCCAAGATACGCGAGCTCCACGAGGTCGGGCCGCTCGGAGTACGCGGCGCGCACCGGGTCGATGACACCCAGAAACCACCAGACGTCGATCGACGTGGCAGCCCATACGACCTGCCCGGCGTACCAACACAGGGCCGCGAACGCCAGCAGCCACCGAGGGTTCTGGGCGACGCGGTAGGTCCACTCGATGGTCCGGGCGGCAGAGTCCGGTGCCGGTTGGGACATCACCCTCACCCGCCTTGCCGCTGGTCGTCGAATCGGTCGCGGACGTGCGCGGACGCCCTGGCGCTCGCAAACGTGCCGAGGACGATGCCCCCGAGTACGCCGGCCACCGTCCCCGCGCCGGGAACGATGCTTCCGGCCACGCCACCCGCTACGGCGGAACCGACGATGCTCGCCGCGAGCCCCGCTCCGAGACCGGCGCCCTCGGCGGCGAGCGTCTCCGTCAACGGCTCGTCCTCCGGCGCGCCGTACACCCCGGCCACGAAGCTCAGCGCCGACCCGAACGGGCCGAGCCCCTTGGCGACGACTCGGGTGCTGCGCAGTCCGTCGTCGCCGGCCGCGATCGCGGCGGCCAGTGGTTCCGTCATCACCGAGTTCACCACGCCCACGGTGATCGTCTTGGCGTCGACGTTGTTGCTGTGGTCGGCGATGGTCTCATAGAGGCGGGTGAGCGTGTCCGCAGTCTCGACGTCCAGAGAGTCGATCGCACGGAGCGCGTCCTTGATGGTCACTTCGAGCTCTCGGAGTTCTCGCGATCGGGTCGCCTCCATGTCGGGAGGACACACCACGCTTCCGTCCTCCGCGAGGGTCGCCCCCTGTCGGAGTACCGCCTCGACGCCCGCCCTCAGCCGATCCCGGTGGATGGCGACGGATCGAGCGAACGACGACAGGGGATTCGCGGTGCTGCGCAGGTCGTCGCCGAGTGCGAATGTGCGCCGACGCAGATCCTGAACCGATGAGCGCGCCGCGTCGACGGACTGACCCTCCATCCCGTCCAGCACCCGCTCCGCATCGTCGCGCAGGCGGGCCGCGACGTCATTCGTCACGGTGATTCCCGCGCGGACCGCGCTGAGGCGCGATTCGGCGTCGTCCACCTGCCACGCTAGTGCGTCGCTGACTCGTATCGGCACCGGTTCACCTCCCGCCGAACATCGCGGCGTTGTGGCCGTCCGCCGTGACGATGACCCCGGTAGCGGTCCGGAGGCGGCCCGCCTCCTCCAACAGGTCGGAGCTCAGCCTGTCGGCCGACTGACTCAGCCGCGCGCCGAGCGTGCTCGCGATAGCCGCGACCCTGCTGCCCCTCAGAACATTCGCCAGCGTGGAGAGGTCGCCCTCCGGGGTGATCCCGCCGATCTGGTCGCCGAATCCGTCCACGCGCCGGGCGAGATTCGTCAGTTCCGCCGGCGTGACATCGAGAGGCCCGGTCATCGTCGCCCCACCGTGGGTTCGACCACCGGCCGCGCCGATTCCCCCTGACGGGCCCGCGTATCCCGGTGGAAGCGGCCTGGTGCTGTGGTGGCGCTCGTCGTCGTCGTACTCATACCTGCGTTCTCATCTCCGCCTCGCTGGTCGTGGTGACGTCTCTGTTGCTGTCGGTGTCGCTGTTGCTGCGGTTCTGTGCGACCTATCCGTGCACCCTGTTTCCGTGCACCCTGTTCGACGCGCGGGATCGCCGGTTCGGTTCCACGCCTGCGCGGACGCGAAAACGAAGTGTCGCCGCTTCACCGTGGATAAAGTGATCGTCATTCAGGCGGGAGTGGCCGGTTACACGGCCCTGGCGACGGTGGTGGACATGACGAGATCGCCCGGGAACGGCTGGGACACCGATGACTGGCGATACGCGCCGTTCAACGACACCCGGGAGCCGCGTCGGAACACCGCGGTATGGATCCTGGGCGGGATCGTCGTGGTACTGCTCCTCGTGCTCGCAGCGGGGGTCGGCTACCTGGTCGCGGCGCGGGACGATCAGCCCGCCGCTGCACCCGGCGCGACTCCCATCGCTGCTTCCGTGGCGACGGAGAGTCCGGTCGTCCCGTCGACGGAGGCCCCCAGCTCGCCGCTCGCGCCGACTCCACAGGCGGCGCCGGTGGCACCGGGGGCGTCGGCCGCGCCGGAACCCGCCGTGACCGTCGGTGATCTGGGACTCGACACGCCCATGTCTCGACCGGCGTGTGACGGCCGGGGGATCGTCGTCCTCTATTCGGCGGTCACCCCGGGCGCGTACGCCCAGGAGATCGCCTCGGCCTTGGCCAGGTATCCGGGAGCGTCCTACCTACGCACGGACATGGCGTGCCCGTCACTGCGGCCGCGCGACGAGAACGGCAACGTCATCTACGCGGTCTATCGGGCGTCGGGTTACACCCGGCAGGAACTGTGCGCGGATGTCCGCGCGGCGGGGCCCCCGGCCTACGGTCGGTGGCTGGACATCACCAGCGATCCGTCTGTTCTCGTCACCTGCTGACGCCGGCGTGGTGCGCCGACGCCGGGATCACCGGAGGATGAGCGGGATGTGTTGCTCCGCCGCGGTGTTGGCGCCGTGGTGGCCCAGGAGGGACGACTCCATCGGCTCGTGCTCCGACCGCGAGAGGATGACGCCGCCGCTCGCGATGGCGATGACATCACCGAGCCGGTCGGCGTAGGTGCGATCGGGGCCGAAGAGACGCTCGTCAAAGGCCTGCTCGCGGCTGATCACGCGGGCGTGACCGGCCAGTTCGGCTCGCCACGCGTGGAGGACGTCGTCCGCTGCGCCCGGGCGGGCGTACGCGTGACGGACGCGAGCTTCGCCGGCGACGATCTCGACATCGGCGAGGAGTGCGGGCGTGTGGTCGATATCGACGACGGTCTCGGCGTTGACCATTCCGTGGTCCGCGGTGACGATGAGTCTGCAGTCGCGGGGGAGATCGGTGGCGAGGTCGGCGATGAAGGCGTCGACAGCGCGGAGCGACTCCAGCCACTCCGGAGAGCCGGGGCCGTGGATGTGTCCGATGAGGTCGAGGTCGCCGTAGTACGCGTAGACGAAGCGCCTGGATCGCGAGGGGCGGCCCACAGCGTCGATCACTCCCTGCTTCACCTCGTCGAGGGAGACAGCAGAGCGAAAGTCCCCGTCCGCCCGGAAGGCCGCCCGGGTCAGTCCTGATTCGCGGAACTCCTCACGCATCACGTAGGTGACGTCGATGCCGTCTGAGGCGAGATGTTCGAGCAGGCTCGACCGTTGCTGGATTCTCCGCGGTGGGAAGCGATCCATCGCCGACGGCCCGCCCGCCGAGTCGAGGGTCCAGCGCAACGGATTGAACGAGACGGCGGTGTTGTCGGCGTCGTCCGAGATTCGGAAGCTGTACCCCACAATCCCATGCTTGGAACACGGAGCGCCTACGGCGAGGCTCGTCAGGCTGGTCGCGGTCGTCGCCGGGAAGCCCGCGGAGATCATCCGGGAGGACATGGCGGCGAGAGTCGGGGCGTCGGTGGCGTACCGACGGATCAGCTCGGCGCCGAGGCCGTCGACGAGGACCAGGACTGCGTCGTGAGCCGGTGCGATCCCGAGCGGGTTGTGGTGGCCGGAGCCCAGCGACGCAGCGACAGACGGCATGACATCGGCCAGTGAATGGGCGGAGGGCTCGATCGGGATCTCTGTCATGACTTCACCATCCCTCATCCGCCGCTGGTGAGGGCGGTAACCGGCGGCTCACCCGCCGTGGCGACTGCCTCAGAAGGGTGGTGGTGGTTGGAGGAGTTCGTCGAGGTGCTCGTGGAGGGCGTGGAGGATGGCTTTTTCCAGGGTGCTGTCGGTGGGTTTGTTGCGTTGCCACCAGCGGCTGGCCGCGGCGGGGGTCATGCGCTCACGCGATCCCGAGTCCGGCGTCGCGTTCGCGTCCGGGGTGGTGTTGGCGGTGGATTCGGGTGCGGGTGCGCTGCCGGTGGGCGTCTCCGCGGTCTCAGGTGGCGGCGAGGTCGCGGCGCGGGCCTCGGTGGCGTTGCGGGCGGCGGTGCGGGCGCGTTCGCGGGCCAGGCGTTGGGC
>NZ_KV824077.1:0-3820 GCF_001815995.1 Dietzia sp. HMSC21D01
CGTGTTACTGACCCACGCTCCTAGGCTGAGATGCGTGATCGATCTCAAGCTGCTCCGCGAGAACCCCGACCTCGTCCGCGACTCCCAGCGCACCCGCGGCGAGGATCCGTCGCTGGTCGACCAGCTGCTGGCCGCCGACGAGGCCCGCCGCTCCTCCATCGCGGCCGCGGACTCCGCCCGCGCCGAGCAGAAGGCCCACGGCAAGAAGGTCGGTAAGGCCTCGCCCGAGGAGCGCCCGGCGCTGCTCGAGGCCGCGGGCGCCCTCAAGCAGGCGGTCAAGGACGCCGAGGAGGCCGAGAAGGCCGCGGCGGCCGAGGTCGACCGGCTCCAGCGTCTGCTGTCGAACGTCGTCGAGGAGGGCACGCCCGCCGGCGGCGAGGACGACTTCGTGGAGATCGAGCGGATCGGCGAGATCCCCACCTTCGACTTCGAGCCCAAGGACCACCTCGAGCTGGGCGAGAGCCTCGGGCTGCTCGACATGGAGCGGGGCGCGAAGGTCTCCGGCGCCCGCTTCTACTTCCTCACCGGCTACGGCGCCCTGCTCCAGCTGGGCATGCTGCAGCTCGCCGCGCAGAAGGCCACCGCCAACGGCTTCACCATGATGATCCCGCCCGTGCTCGTGCGGCCCGAGATCATGCAGGGCACCGGCTTCCTCGGCGCCCACGCCGACGAGGTCTACCGACTCGAGGCCGACGACCTCTACCTGGTCGGCACCTCCGAGGTCGCGTTGGCCGGCTACCACCAGGGCGAGATCCTCGACCTCTCCGCCGGTCCCAAGCGCTACTGCGGCTGGTCCTCGTGCTTCCGCCGCGAGGCCGGCAGCCACGGCAAGGACACCCGCGGCATCATCCGCGTCCACCAGTTCGACAAGGTCGAGATGTTCTCCTGGTGCAAGCCCGAGGAGGCGCACGAGGAGCACAAGCGCCTGCTGGGCTTCGAGAAGGAGATGCTCGAGGCCATGGGCCTGCCGTTCCGCGTCATCGACATCGCCGGCGGCGACCTCGGCTCCTCGGCCGCGCGTAAGTACGACTGCGAGGCGTGGGTGCCCACGCAGGGGACCTACCGGGAGCTCACTTCGACGTCCAACTGCACGACGTTCCAGGCCCGCCGGCTCGGGGTGCGCTACCGCGACGACGAGGGCCGGACGCAGACCGCCGCCACCCTCAACGGCACGCTGGCCACCACGCGGTGGCTCGTGGCGATCCTCGAGAACCACCAGCAGGCCGACGGGTCGGTCGTCGTGCCCGAGGCGCTGCGGCCGTTTGTCGGAAAGGACGTGCTCGAGCCGATCCGCTGAGGGATCGCCGACCTCGTCGTCGTCGTCGTTGTCCGGACCGTCACGGGCGGAACAGCATCATCACACCGCTCGCGCTGGCGCACGTGCGGCCGTCGGTGTCAGTGACCCGCACCTGGACCACGCACGTCGACCGGCCGGCGTGCTCGACCTCCGCGCGGATCGTGGCCGGGGTCTTATCCAGGCGCAGCGCCCGGATGTAGCGGACGGTGAGGTCCAGCGTGCTGTACCCGGTGCCAGGCTCGACGACGGTCGCGGTGGCGTAGCCGAGCGCCGAGTCCACCCAGCCGGAGACGATCCCGCCGTGGACCGTGCCGCCGTTGTTCAGCGCCCACTCCGCGGGCTCGGCCGTCATGGTCACCGCGCCCTCCTCGGCGGCGGTCAGCCGGACCCCGAGCGAGTAGGCGCCGGGGGAGAGGTGGCGCTCCCCGGCGATGATCGCCCGCAGAGCGTCGAGACCGGCGTGCGGCGAGCGATCCGCGGCGTCCGGGAGCGGGGGCCAGGAGTAGTGACGGCTGCGCGTCACGGGATCGACCGAATCGAAGGGGGCGTCGTGGTCCACCCCGCCGAACCTACCGGCGGTCGCGGACACCTTCCGCCGCGGGCCGCTACCCTGGGGCCCGTGGAGCTGCTCTATACAGGGATCATCGGGGTCGCCCGGACGATGTTCAAGGTCCAGGGACTGGACATCACCGTGCGCGGGGAACACCACTTCCCGGCGGTCGGCGGGGCGGTCGTGGTGATCAACCACACCGGGTACTTCGACTTCGTGTACGCCGGCCTCCCCGCCCGCGTGCACAAGCGGTTCATCCGCTACATGGCCAAGCACGAGGTGTTCGAGCACCCCGTGGCCGGGCCGATCATGCGCGAGCTCAAGCACATCCCCGTCGACCGCACGGCCGGCAAGGCGTCGTTCGACGAGGCCGTCGACCGCCTCAAGGCCGGTGAGCTGGTGGGCGTGTTCCCCGAGGCGACCATCAGCCGCAGCTTCGAGATCAAGGGCTTCAAGTCCGGTGCGGTGCGGATGGCGCTCGCGGCGGACGTCCCGATCATCACCGTCACGGTGTGGGGGTCCCAGCGCGTGTGGACCAAGGGGCTGCCCAAGAAGCTCCTGCGTCCCAAGATGCCGATCATGATGCAGGTCGGCGCGCCGATGCAGGCGTACGAACCGATCGACGAGTGCACCCGGGAGGTCCGCTCGCGGATGCAGGCCGATCTCGAGCGGCTCCAGGACGAGTACGCGGAGCGCTACGGGCCGTACCCGGCCGGCGCCAACTGGGTGCCGGCCCGCCTCGGAGGGTCGGCACCCACGCTCGAGCAGGCGACGGCCCTGGACGAGGCCGAGCACGCGGAGCGTCTGCGTCGTCGCGCCGAGAACGCGGCCGCCGAGGGCACGTCGGTGGCCGATGTCGACACCCCGAAAGGTCCGGCGGGCCCGGACGCTCCGTGAGCCGGGCGAGGCCGATCCTCGTCGCCACGGACGTCGACGGGACACTGATCGGCTCGGACGACCTCGTGCCCGCCGCCAACCTGGCGGTCGTGGAGGATCTCGTCGCCGATGGTGCGACCTTCGTCCTGGCCACTGGTCGACCTCCGCGCTGGCTCGCGCAGGTGGTCGACCAGTTGCCCGTCGCGCCCCTGGCGGTGTGCGCGAACGGCGCCGTCATCATGGACTCCGGCAGCGGCGAGTTCCTCGAGACCAGCCTGCTCGACCCCGACACGCTCGCGGCGATCGACGAGGTCCTGCGGGAGCGGCTGCCGGGCAGCGGGATCGCCGCCGAGCGGCTCGGGGCCGACGCCGCCGATGCCGACTTCGTGGCCAGCCCGGACTACGAGCACGCCTGGATCCACCCCGAGCATCTCGAGGTGGGGCACGCCGAGGTCCTCTCCGAGCCCGTGCTGAAGCTGCTCGCGCGTGTGCCGGGCATGCCCAGCGCCGACATGCTGGCCGCCCTGCGCGGCGAAGTCGATCACCTGGCCGACGTCACGTACTCCACGACCAACGGGCTGATCGAGTTCGCCGCCCGCGGGGTGACCAAGGCGAGCGGGTTGGCGCGGATCGCGGCGTCCACGGCGGCCGCGACCGCCACCCCGTCAGCGGAGGTGCCCGTGACGGTCGCGTTCGGCGACATGCCCAACGACCTGGAGATGCTGCGCTGGGCCGATCACGGCGTGGCGATGGGCAACGCCATCCCCGCGGTCCACGCCGCCGCCGACGAGGTCACGCTGACCAACGACCAGGCCGGCTTCGCGCACGTCCTGCGGCGCTGGTGGGTCTGACCCGCGGAGTCGGCCGGCGGTCTGATCCCGCGCCCGCTTGAGCCCGGACGGCTCGGGTTCAGGCCGCCGGGGCGCTACTGCTCCGAAATAGGTCGCGGACCGGTCCCCACCACATCCCCGGTGTACCCCCTCTCCTCGGTGGGGGAGGGGCACACCTGGTGGGAGCCGGTCCGCAAGTCTGAAGTGGCCGCGCCGGGAAGCGCCGAGGCGCCCGGCCGGAGACCACGCGGGTCGCCCGCCGCGCGT
>NZ_KV824078.1:0-2283 GCF_001815995.1 Dietzia sp. HMSC21D01
CGGTGCGGGGGCGGGTGCGGGGGCGGGTGCGGCTCCGCCTCCCCCGCCTCCGGTCACGGTCACCCGCGTGGTCTCGGTGCGGACCGGGACGCCGAAGATGTAGGCGGTCGCGACGGGGTTGTAGACGCCGGCGGTGGTGGGCGTGCCCTTGATCGCGGTGGTGGTCGGGTCGTAGGTCAACCCGGGCGGAAGGCCCTGGAACTGGATCGAGGCGCCGGGCGGCGGGGTGACGTAGTCGCTGACCCGGCGCTCCATGTACTCGCCCACCCGCAGGGTGAGCGACGGGAGCGCGGCAGGTGCCACGTCGGTGGCCTCGACCACGACGGGCGTGGTGTCGGGCGCCTCCGCCTGTCCTGACGCGGCCCCGACCGCGGCCATGGCGGTGAGTGCGACGGCGGAAGCGATGACAGGACGGGAGATACGCATACAGGCCTTTCGTGGACACCGCCGCGGACCCGCGGCTGACCCACGGTAGCCCACCAAAGCACGTCACCCCGGAGCCTTCTCACGATGTGAGAGGGCTCCGGGGTGGACGTGGTCACCGGCGGCCTGCGCGACCGCCGGGAGTTCCGGGGTCAGCCGCGGCCGTTGGCGACCGTCGGGCCGGGGGCCTGCACGGTGCGCGGAGCACCGGCGGCCACGGTCGGCGCGGTGGAGCCGGACGAGCCTCCGTTCGTGGTCGCACCCGTGGTGGTGGACCCGGGCAGCGCCGGCAGGATCGCCGTGGAGCCGGGGGTGGAGGACCCGCCGTTGAGCGCGAGGGACAGGCCCGCGAGACCGAGCATGGCCGCGCCGGTGAGCGCCAGTCCCGGGGCCAGGGCGCCGAGGGAGCCGGTGTCGGTGGGGAAGGACGAGCCCGGGACGGTGATCTCGCCGCCGCCGGTCAGCTCGGCGCCAGTGGTCAGCTCGCCTCCGGTGGTGGTTCCGCCGGTCGTCGTGGATCCGGCGGGCTGGGTGCCGCCGTCGGTGGTCGATCCGGTCTCGGTGCCGGCGTCGATCAGCGAACCGAGCGGGGCCAGCGGGCCCAGGCTCTGGGTGTCCAGCCCGCCGTTCGCGCCGCCGGTCACCTCGCCCGTGGCCGAGGAGCCCGGCAGGCCGAGCGAGCCGGTGGTGGGCGCCTTCACATCAGGCGTCCCGTTCTCAGGCGTCTCGTTCTCCGGCGTCCCGTTCTCCGGGGCCTCGGGGGCGCCGTTCGACAGGCTGCCGAGGCCGAGCTCGCCGTTGGCGGCGCTGCCCAGCGGGCCGGTCGGCCCCTCTGGGGCGCCCGGGCTCACGGGGGTGGTACCGCCCTGACCGGTGGAGCCTGTCGCGAGCTCGGTGACCGAGCCGGCGTCGCCGCCGAGCGCGGACACGATACCCGCAACGGTCCCGAGGATCGCGTCGGTGCCGTCGGAACCCGTGGTGACCTGGCCGCCGGCCTCTGCCTGCCCACCGAGGAGGCCCTCGACCGCTGCCGTCGAACCACCCGAGGCGCCGGCGGGCGCGGTGCCGTCGGCGTTGTTGACCACAAGCGTGGCGGGGATGCTGACGGGGGCGCCGTTGACGTTGCCGATGACGGTGATGTGGTGGGTGCCGCCGGCCGCCGTCTTACCCGAGATCTTGCCGTCGGCGTACGTCAGCCCCGCGGGCAGCCCCACGACGTTCTCGATCTGGATCCCGGCATGCACACCGCTGGCCAGCTCTTGGATATCGACCGAGACCTCCGCGCCGCCGGCGGTGAAACCGGTCACGATCAGCGGGGACGCCGAGGACGACGAGCCGGCGACGGTCTGGACGTCGCCGTTGACGGTCGGGGCGTCGGGAGCGGCGACGACGACTCCGCCCACGAGCGCGACCGCGGCTGCGGCTGCGACGGGGGCGACGAGGCGACCCCGGACGATACGACGAGGACGGGCGAGGCGAGCACGCATCGGCTGGTTCCTTCCGGAGGGGTTCAGATCGCTCACTCCCCGGAACGGGAGCGCAGACCATTACGGGTGCCACTCTAATCACATACACACCAACTGTCTACTGCTGTCACATAAGTCACTAACACCACGCTAATCACACCGGTAACACACCCCCAGGGGTATCTCGCCGGTCGTGGGCGGATGCTTATCCGGCGCGCACTCCTCCACCGCCACAGCACAAATGACGAGCGGCCCGATCCCTGGGTCGGGATCGGACCGCCGCGGCGAACTCGGGGCGTCAGGCCATCAGGGAACGGGCACGGAGGTCGGCACCGGTGCGACGGCGGACTCGTCCGGGGTCGCGGCCGCGCGGGCCCCGGCCGCAGCGGCGGCG
>NZ_KV824079.1:0-9179 GCF_001815995.1 Dietzia sp. HMSC21D01
CCGAGGACAGCGCGCGGGCGAATCCCGCCCCGAGGCCGGAGGACGCGCCGGTGATCACGGCGACGCGGCCGTCCAGCCGGAAGCGGTCGAGAACGGGCGCCGCCGACTGAGGTCCCGTGCGCGGATCGACGGGCGACGGCGCGGCGGTGGTGGCGTCGGTCATCACTTGGTCCCCTTCCGGGAGTCGAGGATCGAGTGGCCGTGGTCGACCAGCTCGCGGATCTGCGGGCCGATGTCTCCGAAGTCCTGCCCGGCCATGTCGCCGGCCTCGGAGCGGGTGGCCACGCCCTGGGCGATGGCGGCGAACTTGAACGTGGCGAACGCCAGGTACCAGGGCATGTGGGACGGGTCCGTGCCGGTGGCGTCGCAGTACCGGTCGAGGAGGCGCTGCGGCCCCGGCCACCCGGGTTCGGTGGTGACGGTGGGGATGAGCGGCACCGTCGGCCCGTCGGGATCGCCCCAGTACAGGACGGTCTGTGCCAGGTCGGCGACGGGGTCACCGAGCGTGGACAGCTCCCAGTCGAGGATCGCCTTGATGCGCCCCGGGTCGTCGGGGTCGACGACGTAGTTGTCCAGTCGGTAGTCACCGTGGATGATCCGCGACGACGGAGAGGTGGGCATGCTCTCGCCGAGACGCGCCGCCAGGTCGGGCAGGCGCTCGGCCCGGACAGAGGCACTGGACTTCTCCGACTGGCCCAGCCAGCGTCGGAGTTGTCGCTCCAGATAGCCCTCCGGGCGTCCGAGATCGGACAGGCCCACGGCGTCCTGGTCCACGGCATGGAGCGCGACCAGGGCGTCGATCTGGGCGTCGGCCATGGCCGCCTTGTCGTCGTCGGACTCGGCGAAGCCCGGCGGTAGCACGTCACGGATGACGTGGCCGACCACCTTCTCCATCACGTAGTACGGCACGCCCAGGTCCTCACCGGTGGTCTCGTTGAGCACCACCTTCGCGACCGGCACGTCCGTGTCCGCGAGCCCGAGCTGGATGCGCGCCTCCCGGCCCATGTCGTGGGCGCTCGGCAGGAGCTTCCCCGTGGGTGGCCGCCGCAGGATGAGCTCACCGGCGTCCGAGCGGAGCGTGAACGTGAGGTTCGACTTGCCGCCGGCGATGAGCTCGGCGTCGAAATCGGTCCACGCCCGGTCGCCGGTGGCCTCGGCGATCTTCGGACCCACGATGTCGGGGCGGAGCAGCTGGTCGAGCGACAGGCCCGTGGCCTCTGACGATGATGGGGTCATGGAGTTCGATCCTCGCTGTTGATGGGCGGCCGGGTGAACGGTTCGGAGCAGACCTGGGGGCTGCGTGGGTCGGAGGCGCCGTGTCAGTGCTCGCCGACCCGGTGCAGGTCGTGACCCCGGGTCTCCTTCATGAAGGCGGTCGCGACCATGGTGCAGACGCACAGGAAGATGATGTACGCGCTGATCATCCAGTACAGGTCCCACTCGATGAACTGGGCGTTGAGGTACGGGGCGCTGCCGCCGAACACGGCGACCGAGAGCGAGTAGGCGAACCCGATGCCGGCGGTGCGCATCTTGGTGGGGAACGCCTCGGACATGAACGAGGACAGGATCGACCCGGCGGCGGCGACGAGCGTCATCGCGATGAGCGAGGCGACGAACAGCGTCCACGGGCGCTCGTCGATCATCCCCATCAGCACCGGCGTGGTGATGATGGTGCCGACACCGAAGATGAAGATCACCGGGCGGCGGCCGATGTGGTCCGAGAGCAGACCCCACAGCGGCAGGGTGCCCAGCGCGATGAGCTGGCTGGCGAAGATCATCCAGAACGCGGACTCGGAGTCCATGTCGCGCTGCGTGATGGCGAACGTCGACGCGTAGGAGCTCCACGTGTAGTGCGCGACCGTGATGCCGGAGACCATGGCCACGACGAGGGCGATCGCGCCGGCCAGCTTGCGCCGCGAGAACGTGACCGCGGTTCCGGACGCCTCGGCCTCGGCCGCGGCCTTGTCGAAGACGTCGGATTCCTCCATGCCGCGACGCAGGTAGAGCACGAACAGGGCGAACACGGCGCCGAGCAGGAACGGCACGCGCCAGCCCCACTCGCCCACGGCGCTCTCCGACAGCACGGCGGTGATGCCGCCGCCGATGCCGTAGGCGATCACGGTGCCGCCCATGATGGCGACAAAGACGAGGCTGCCCCACATGCCGCGACGGTGCGGGGGCGCGATCTCGGCGACGTAGCTGTAGGCGGTCGCCGACTCGCCGCCGTGCGCGAAGCCCTGGACCATGCGGCACAGCAGCAGCAGGCCGGAGGCGACGATCCCGAGTGCTCCGTAGGTCGGCAGCAGGCCGATGAGCAGACTCGCGCCGGCCATCATGAGCATGGTGGTGATGAGGACGAACTTGCGGCCCTTCACGTCGGCGATCCGGCCGAAGACGATCCCGCCGAGGGGGCGCATGAGGAAGCCGACCGCGAAGACGGCGAGGGTGGCCAGCAGCGCGGACACCGGGTTGTCGTTGTTGAACATCGCTGCGGCGATGTAGGGCGCGAAGACCGCGTAGGCGGTCCACTCGTACCACTCGAACAGCTGCCCGGTGGTGCTGGCGGCCAGGGACCGGATGCTGCTGCGGTTTCCCCGTGCCGTCTGCACGGGTGGTGCGGCGTCGGCGGTAATGGCTCCGTTGTCGCCGGGGTTCAGGGTGGCCTCGGCCATCTCAGTGTCCTTCGGTGTGAGGGGAAGTTCGGGGCGCGTGGTCAGGGCTGGTCGGGGGCATGCGCGTCTCGGAGCTCGCGACGGCGGATCTTGCCGGTCTGGGTCTTGGGAAGTTCGGGGACGAGGTGGATCTCGGCCGGTCGCTTGTAGGCGGCGAGCCGGGCGGCGGCGAACGCGATCAGCTCGTCCTCCGTGGCGGTACCGCCGGCCTTGAGCGAGACGAACGCGACGACCTTCTCCCCGCGGTACTCGTCGGGCAGGCCGACGACGGCGGCCTCGAACACGGCGTCGTGTTCGTAGAGGGCGTCCTCGACCTCGCGCGGCCAGACCTTGTAGCCGGAGGCGTTGATCTGGTCCTTTAGCCGGTCGACGAGGTAGACCCAGCCGGCCGCGTCCATGACGGCGACGTCACCGGTGTGCAGACGCCCGCCGGGCATGGTCGACTCGGTCGCGGCCTCGTTGCGCCAGTAGCCCGAGACGATCTGAGGCCCGGACAGCACGAGTTCGCCCTGCTCGCCGGGCGCGACGGGGGTGTCGTCCGCGTCGACGACCTGGGCATCGATCCCTGGCAACGGCACGCCGATGGACAGGGTGCCGCTGGCGGCGTCGACCGGCGCCCGCAGGCCCGGCGGCACGGCGATCACGCCGGAGGTCGTCTCCGTCATGCCGTAGCCGTTGTGGATGTAGTGCCCGAACCGCTCGGCGAACCGCTCGACCGTCGACGGCGGGATGGGGGCACCACCGCTGTAGAGGGTCTTGACCGCGGCGAAGTGCTCCGGCCCCGCATCCTCCAGGCGCATGAGCGCGTTATACGCGGTGATCGAACCGATCGTGAACGTGACGCCGTGCTCACGGAAAGCATCGAGCACGACCTCCGGCCGGAACCGGCCCGCGAAGACGAGCGTCGCGTCGCCGATGAGGGCGAGCGTGGCGTTGGCGACGGCGCCGGTGATGTGGAAAAGCGGAGCGATGGCCAGGACGACGTCCCCCGGCGCCACATCGACGAAGTCCGCGAGACTCCGGGCGACCGCGACGACGTTGCCGTGCGAGTTCATGGCCCCCTTCGGCGGCCCGGTCGTGCCCGACGTGTAGGTGAGCAGCGCCAGATCGTCCGCCGTGACCGTGACCTGCTCCGGCGTGCGACCCTCGAACCGGCGGATGAGCTCGACGAGGTCCCCGTCCGCGGAGGGCTCCGCCGGCTGCTCGTCACCGAACGCGCGGGGATCGTTCCGCGTCTGCAGATCCCGCTCGCTGGTGCTGACGACCCAGGCCACGTCCGTACCGCTGACGGCGTCCCGGATGGCGGGCACGTCCCTGTCGGTGGCGATGATCCCGACGGCACCGGAGTCGGCGACCGGGAGTAGGAGCTCGCGTCCGAAGTACATCGGGTTGAGCACCACGGCCGCGGCGCCGATCTTCCACAGCGCGAGCATCGCCAGCGCGTACTGGGGGATGTTCTGCAGGTGGATGCCCACCCGGTCGCCCGGCGCCACGCCGCGGGCCTGGAGCGCGGTGGCGAGCGCGTCGGACATCTGGTCGACCTCGGTCGCGGACAGCTCGGTGTCGAAGTAGGCGATCGCCACCCGATCCGGCGCCGCAGTGACGCGCTGGCGCCACGCCTCGACCAGGCTCGATCGTCGCGCCACCGCACCCTCGTCCAGCCCTGGACGGTACAGCTCCCGCCATGGTCGCAGGTCGCTCTGACTCATCTCGCTCCTCCCGTCACCGCCGGATCCGGCGTAGCCGACCGAGCGATCGCTCGGTGTGCCATAGTGTTGCTTACACCACATTGGGTGTCAAGCGGAGGGCGGTTATAGGGTCATGGAAATGAGCGAGGAGATCGCGACCACGGCGGATTGGCGCGAGTTCGGAGACGACGCGCTCTCCCCTCCCCTACGCGCGGCGCTGGGCGTGTTCGCGCGCCACGGCTACCACGGAGCTTCTATCCGGATGATCGCCGAGGCCGCCGGCCTGTCGGTGCCCGGCCTGTACCACCACTACCGCTCCAAGCAGGCGATCCTCGCCGCCCTGGTCGACACCGCGATGGCCGAGATGCTCGCCAACACCGCCGCTGCCGCCGACGACGCCGGCGACGATCCGGTGACCCGCTTCGAGAACGTGGTGGAATGTCTCGCCCGCTTCCACATGGCCCGGCGCGACCAGGCGTTCGTCGCCTCCACCGAGATGCGCAGCATGGAGCCGGAGGTGCGCGCCCATCACGTCGGCCAACGCGACGCCCAGCAGAAGATGATCGAGGACGCCATTCGCGCGGGCGTCGAGTCCGGCGACTTCGCCTGCGAGTTCCCCGAGGACGCGGCGCGAGCGATCGCGTCACTGTGCGTCTCCATCGCGAACTGGTACCGACCCGACGGCCCGCTGAGCGCTGATGACGTCGTGTGTCGCCACGTCGAGTTCGCCCGCCGGATGGTCGGGGCGACCGCCCACTGACCAGCGGCGGTCAGCGCCTCCGCTTACCCCTCGCCGGGGACATGCCCCGCTCCGCCGGCCGCGTCCCGCGCTCGGCGCGCGCCCGCGCCTTCGCCGCCGTTTTCTCGCGGGCCGTGCGCTTCTCGCGCGGTGGCTCCCCCGCACCCCGCGACGTCGATGCCGTTCGGCCCCGCACGATCCCGACGAACTCGTCGATGAGCTCGTCGCCCTCCCTGGCGGGCGACCA
Source organism: Dietzia sp. HMSC21D01 (assembly GCF_001815995.1). Classification (NCBI taxonomy): domain Bacteria; kingdom Bacillati; phylum Actinomycetota; class Actinomycetes; order Mycobacteriales; family Dietziaceae; genus Dietzia; species Dietzia sp. HMSC21D01. The sequence continues at coordinate 5,347 of NZ_KV824079.1, forward strand.
CGCCACTCCCGTGCGGGTGGTCGGGACACCCTCCAGCGGCCGGGCCACCACGTCCCGACGACTCAGCGAACGTGCGTACGGCAGCGGTAGCGCGAGCAGCCCGATTCCGGCCGCGACCAGGTCGACGGCGGCGGACACCTCCTCCGGCGTCGCCGTGACCGCGTCGACCGGATCGAGCCATCGCTCGGCCTCGAGGTCCTCAGCGCTCAGCGTGTCGAACGCCCCGAGCTCGTGATCTTTCCCGGCGAGCACGGCCATGGTCTCGGTGTACAGGGGGATCCGCAGGAGTCCAGGCGGCGCCGACCGCGGCGCATCGTCGGCCTCGCGGAGGAAGATCACGTCGAAGCCGTCGTCGCCGGCGGACCGTGCCAGGTCCGGGCGCGGGTCCCCCACTCGTCGTGCCGTGATCGGCACTCCGGGGTTGCGCTCGCGCCACCGGGTGAGCCACTTGTCGGGCTGCACGCCGGGAACGTATCCCACGCGCAGGCGGGGGCCGATGCCCGCGCTCTCGTCGGTCATCGACCCCCGCCTGTCGTCGTGTGTCTCGGAGTCCTCAGCCCAGGATCGTCCAGTCCTCGAGGCCCTCGTAGAGGGGCTTGGACCTGGCCAACGCCGTGACGCGCTCGCGCAGGGCGGCGACGTCGGCGTTCTTACCCGCGGCGAGGGCGGCGCCGATGATGTCGGCGACCTCGCGGAAGTCGTCCGCGGTGAAGCCGCGCGTCGCCAGGGCGGGCGTGCCGATCCGCAGGCCGGAGGTGACCATCGGCGGCCGGGGGTCGAACGGCACGGCGTTACGGTTCACGGTGATGCCGACCTCGTGCAGCAGGTCCTCGGCCTGCTGACCGTCCAGCTCCGAGTCACGCAGGTCGACCAGCACCAGGTGGACGTCGGTCCCCCCGGTGAGGACGGAGACACCGGCGTTCTTGCAGTCCTCGGCGGTGAGCCTCTCGGCGAGGATCTTCGCGCCCTCCAGGGTGCGCTGCTGCCGCTCACGGAACTGCTCGGTCCCGGCGATCTTCATGGCCGTGGCCTTGGCGGCGATCGCGTGCATGAGCGGCCCGCCCTGCTGGCCGGGGAACACCGTCGAGTTGAGCTTCTTGAACAGCTCGAGGTCGTTGGTGAGGATCATGCCGGAGCGCGGCCCGCCGAGCGTCTTGTGCACGGTCGTGGAGACGACGTCTGCGTGCGGGACGGGGCTCGGGTGCAGGCCCGCGGCAACCAGGCCGGCGAAGTGCGCCATGTCCACCCACAGCTTGGCGCCGACCTCGTCGGCGATCTCGCGGAACTTCGCGAAGTCCAGCGTCCGGGGGTAGGCCGACCAGCCGGCGATGATGACGTCGGGCTTCTCCGCCAGAGCCATCTCACGGACGGCGTCCATGTCGACGAGCATCGTCTCGGCGTCGACCTCGTAGGCGGCGACCTCGTACAGCTGGCCGGAGAAGTTGAGCTTCATGCCGTGCGTGAGGTGCCCACCGTGGGCCAGGGACAGCCCCATGATCTTGGAGCCCGGCGCGGCGAGCGCCATGAGCACGGCGGCGTTGGCCTGGGCCCCGGCGTGCGGCTGGACGTTGGCGTACTTGGCGCCGAAGACCTCCTTGGCGCGGTCGCGCGCCAGGTTCTCGATGACGTCCACGTGCTCGCACCCGCCGTAGTAGCGGCGTCCCGGGTAGCCCTCGGCGTACTTGTTGGTCAGGACCGACCCCTGCGCCTGCAGCACCGAGCGCGGCACGAAGTTCTCCGACGCGATCATCTCGAGCGTGTCCCGCTGACGGGCCAGCTCGCCGGCCATCGCCTCGGCGACCTCCGGATCCAGTTCGGACAGGGAGGCGGAGAACACGTCGGTGTTCGGGTCGGTCATCGTTGCTCCTCGCGCGTGGGCTTCTCGCTTCGTACGAATCGTGTGGGCCACGGCTCGTCTCGTCGTCGTCGTCAGTCTAGTGCCACGCACCCTGACACCCTCTCCCCCGTGGCCACCTGCCACAATCGGAACCCGTGAGCAGACATGCCGGCGACTACACGCCGTACGTGGAGTTCGACCGCCGTAGCTGGCGGCGGCTGCGGCGTGCGATGCCCATGGTCCTCACCGAGCAGGATCTCGAAGGGCTTCGCGGCCTCGGCGAGCACCTCGACCTGGACGAGATCGCGGAGATCTACCTCCCGCTCAGCCGCCTCATCCACCTGCAGGTCTCCGCACGTCAGCGGCTGTTCCAGTCCACCAACCTGTTCCTCGGCGAGACCGTCGACGCACCGATGCCGTTCGTGATCGGTGTCGCCGGCTCGGTCGCGGTGGGCAAGTCCACCTCCGCCCGTGTGCTGCGCGCGCTGCTCACCCGCTGGGACTCCCACCCCCGGGTGGACCTGGTGACAACCGACGGGTTCCTCTACCCCAATCGTGAGCTCCAGCGCCGTGGGCTCATGCACCGCAAGGGGTACCCGGAGTCGTACGACCGCCGCGCGCTGCTGCGTTTCGTCACCGAGGTCAAGTCCGGTGCGCCCCTGGTCCGCGCGCCGGTCTACTCACACACCAAGTACGACATCGTGCCGGGTGAGCACATAGAGGTGCAGCGGCCGGACATCCTCATCGTCGAAGGCCTCAACGTCCTGCAGACCGGCCCGCGGCTCATGGTCTCGGACCTGTTCGACTTCTCGCTCTACGTGGACGCGCGGATCGAGGACATCGAGCAGTGGTACATCGAGCGGTTCCTCGAACTGCGCAGCACGTCGTTCTCCAACCCGGGCTCGCACTTCGCGCACTACGCCGACCTGTCCGACAACGCGGCGCGCCTGGCCGCGCGTGAGATCTGGAACTCGATCAACCGGCCGAACCTCGTGGAGAACATCCTCCCCACCCGACCGCGCGCCACGCTGGTGCTGCGCAAGAACTCGGATCACTCCATCCAGCGGCTGCGCCTGCGCAAGATCTGAACACGCGCCTCCGCGCGATCCCCGCACCCCGCCTACACCGGCGGCGCGCCCGTCTCCCCCTCCGGCACACCGCGCCTCCGCAGCTCGGCCTCGGCCCGGTCGAGACCTCCGTGTTCGAGCGCGGCCAGCCAGCTGCGATCCGACCACACCAGCCGCCCTCGCCGTCGTACCTCCACCTCGAGCTCCCCGGTCAGGTGCTCGATCGACCCCGCGGAGTTGCGGTTCTCCGACGGCAGCGGCACGGGCAGGACGTGCGCGCGGTCGAGCGGCGAGCGGCCGCTGACGCGGATGTCCCAGCCGTAGCCGCGTCCCTCGAGCTCCCACCTCTCGTCGGTGACGTCGGCACGTACGGGCGAGACCACGGGGTTGCCGAGCCGCACGACGCGCCCGCCCGGGAGCCGCACGACGAGCGCGGTGACCTCGGTGCGCAGCGGGCCGGAGTGGATCTGACCGCCGGCGAACGCGACGCAGGTGTCGGGCTCGGAGAACGCCTGCGCCTGCCCCCACCACCAGGAGTCGGGGAAGCCCTCCGCGCCCCAGTTCTTCTCGCCGTACACCTCGGCGTCGTCGAAGTCCCAGCGCCGGCCGTCGAGCTCGGCCCATCCGCTGGCGCGCCCGCCGAGCAGCCAGGGGTGCCAGTACTGGTTGAGCGCGGGAACCGACTGGAAGATGCTCGACCCGCCGACGGCGCGATGCGGCCACTCCACGGGGTCGGTGATGTCCACGTGGAGCCGCGCGCCCTCCCCCATGTCCACGCGGATGCCGTCGCGTCGGTACTCGAACTGGCCTCCGGACCGGGCGCCGATGCGCGCCGGGGCGGCCCACCCGTGCGGCGCGGCGGCGAGGCGGAGCGTGGAAACCGCCGCGGAGGACGACGGCGAGGGGTCCCCGTCACCGGGCCGGCGGGG
>NZ_KV824080.1:0-6107 GCF_001815995.1 Dietzia sp. HMSC21D01
GCGGCGGACCCTGCGGCAGCCGATCCGGCCGCTGCCGAACCCGCGGCCGCGGAGCCGGCTCCGAGCGCGCCCGCGTCGATGACCCCGACATCCACCGAACCGGCCACCGACCCCGCGTCGACGTGCGGCAGCTCGACATGCGGGAGCTCGATGTCGGGCGGTTCGAAGTGCGGCAGCTCGATGCGCGGGGGTTCGAACGGCAGGGCGGTGTCGAGGCGACCGTTGCCGTCGACGTCCGCGACCGACAGCCAGCCGCCCCCCGTGTCGACCGTGATCGATCCGTCCTCCTCGACGACCGGGGCCGCCGGCTCAGCAACGGTCCCACCCTGGACCGGCGGGGGCGGCGGGCCCGGGGCGGGCTCGGTGACCGGGGGAGTCGACCATCTGGACGAGTCCGCGACCGCCGCGGAGCCGTGGTGGATCGCGCCGATCGCATCGGACAGCAGCGAGCCCCAGTCCGGCAGCGCCCCCAGGGACTGGGTACCGGCGGCGATCGCGTCCGACCCCGCGGCCAGTGCACCTTCGACGAGACCGCCCGATCCGTGTACCCCGGCGGCGATCAAGCCGGCCGCCAGGGAGCCGGCGCCGACGGAGCCGAGACCCGCGGATCCCGCGCCCACGGAGCCCCCGCCGACCGAGCCCCCGCCGACCGAGCCCGCGCCCACGGAGCCACCACCCACGCTCCCTGCGCCGACCGAGCCACCACCGACGCTGCCCGCGCCGACCGAGCCCGCGCCCGCAGCCCCCGCGCCGAGAGAACCCGCCGCGAGCGCCCCCACGCCACCCGCGTGAACGTTCCACACGCCGCGGTTGCCGTCGTCGGCGTAGGCGACCTGGCCGGCGGCACCGACATCGGTCACCACTCGGTCCGCCGTGCCGTCGAGGTCCGAGTCCCAGAGGGCGTCGTCGGGGTACCCATCGCCGTCGAAGTCCAGCCACAGCGCGTCCGGCGCGCCGATTCCGAGGGTGAGATCGGGCTCGCCCTGCCACTGCGTCGGCTCACCGACGCCGTCTCCGAAGAAGTAGTCCATGCGCCGATCGTGTCGCGCACGAACCGCACCGACCAGAGCCACCGGCCGATCTGTGGAGAGCCCACCGAGTTGTCCACAGGCCACGCGGAGCGCTTGACGCGATCCCGCCGGACAGGTCGGGGGAGGCGCGGTCAGCGGGCTAGCGCGCGGTCCAGCACCACGGGCTGGCGGGGGTCGCCGCCCAGATCGGGCCGGCCCAGGCGGGCCGCCCGCAGCCCGAGCACCACCAGGAACACCAGCGCCCAGATGAGGTAGGCGTTGCCGACGAGGTGCTCGACCGGGCTCCAGCCCAGCTCGCGGCCCTCACTGTTCGGCACCCACCACTGGGGAGTCGCCAGGAAGATCACCACGCCGCTGACGGCGATGCCCAGCCAGAGGCGCTCGTCGCGGCCACCCCGTCGTCCCGCACGGTCGGCCCACACCAGCGCGAGCACGACCGCCGGCACCGCCCACACCCAGTGGTGGCCCCACGACACGGGCGAGCAGAACAGCGCGACGTGACCCACCGCCACCGCAGCGGCGACCTCCTGACCAGACCGCAGCAGACGCCACGCGACCCACGCGATACCCAGCCCGATCGTCGCGGCGACGAGGAACCACACGATCGACGCGGCGGTGTCCTCGAGGCCGAGACGGTAGACGACGCCGTTCACCGACTGGTTGGAGGTGAACGCGAGGCCGCCGATCCGCTCGGGATCACGGATGGCGAAGCTCCAGTAGCGGGCGGAGTCGTCAGGCGCGAGCAGGTGGCCGAGGCCGGTGAACGCCAGCGCCGACACCACCGCCGTGGCCAACCCTCGCCAGTCCCGCCGCAAGAAGAAGTACAGCAGGAACACCGCGGGCGTGAGCTTGATGGCCATCGCGAGCCCGGTGAGCGTGCCGCCCCACCACCGCCCGCGGCCGAGGATGACGTCGACCAGCACCAGCGCCATGAGGAACACGTTGACCTGCCCGAACCCGATCGTCTCCCGGACCGGGCCGGACCACAGCGCCACCACCATGACGGCGGCCGTGAGCCACCACAGCTCACGCGCCGGCCGCTCACACGTGCGCGTGAGCACCAGCTGCACGACGAGCGCCAGCACCGCGATGGTCGCCAGCGTGACGAGCGCGGACGCCACAGGCAGCGGCACCAGCGTGAGCAGCGAGAAGATCTGCGCGGACAGCGGGGGATAGGTGAACGGCAGGTGCGCGCCCTGCGCCAGCTGCGGCAGTTCGCCGTACAGCTCACCGCCGTCGCGGAACACCTGCCCGCCGACGCGGTAGACGTCGAGGTCGATGCGGTACGGCGGGATCTGTTGCAGGCCGGGGACGCCGACGGTGTGCATCAGCGTGCCGACGCAGGCCAGGACGACGACGACGAGGCGACCGACCGCTGACGAGAGGTAGCGGTCGACCGCTCCGCCGGTCACGCCGGGTCGCCGTTCTGCCGGTCCGTGTCGGATCCCCCGGTCGGCTGGTCCCCGCCGTTCTGCTCGGCCCACCATCTGAGGAGTTCGGCCTCGGCCTCGTCCCGGTCGAGCGGGCCGCGGTCCAGGCGGAGTTCCTTGAGGAACGACCACGCGCGGCCGACGTCGGGACCGGGCCCCAGGCCGAGCAGGGTCATGATCTCGTTGCCGTCGAGGTCGGGGCGGACCCGGGCGAGGTCCTCCTTCTCCTCGATCTCGGCGATCCGCCTCTCCAGCGAGTCGTAGTTGGCCTGCAGCTTCGCCGCGCGGCGCCGGTTTCGGGTGGTGCAGTCGGCGCGCACGAGCCGATGCAGGCGGGGAAGCAGGTGACCGGCGTCCGAGACGTAGCGGCGCACGGCCGAGTCGGTCCACTGGCCCTCGCCGTACCCGTGGAAGCGCAGGTGCAGGAACACCAGTCCCGAGACGTCCTCGATCATCTGCTTGGGGTATTTCAGGGCGCGCATCCGCTTGCGGACCATCTTGGCGCCGACCACCTCGTGGTGGTGGAACGTCACGCCGCCGCCGGGTTTGGGCGCGCGGGTGGCCGGCTTGCCGATGTCGTGCAGCAGTGCGGCCCAGCGCAGGACGAGGTCGGGGCCCTCCGGCTCGAGGTCGATGGCCTGCTTGAGCACGGTCAGCGAATGCCAGTAGACGTCCTTGTGCTGCATGTGCTCGTCCCGCTCGAGCTTCATGCCGGGCACCTCGGGCAGCACGTGGTCGGCCAGGCCGGTCTCGCACAGCATGTTGATGCCGTCGATCGGGTAGTCGCCGAGAATGGTCTTGTCGAGCTCGGCCCGGACCCGCTCCGCGGTGATGCGGTCGATCTCCGCGGTCATCTCCGTCATCGCCCGGAACACGCGCGGCGCTAGGGTGAAGCCGAGCTGGGAGACGAAGCGGCACGCCCGCAGCATGCGCAGCGGGTCGTCGGCGAAGGACTGCTCGGGCGCGGCCGGGGTGTCGAGCACTCCGGCCAGTAGCGCGTCCATCCCGTTCAGCGGGTCGACGAACTCGTGCCGGCCGTCGGGGTGCAGCCGCACCGCCATGGCGTTGACGGTGAAGTCGCGCCGCACCAGGTCCCCGTCGAGGGTGTCCCCGTAGACGACCTCGGGGTTGCGGGTGACCCCGTCGTAGGAGTCGGCGCGGAAGGTCGTGATCTCGATCTGCTGCTCGATCCCGTCGCCGTCCCGCTTGACGGCGGACAGGGTGCCGAACTCGATCCCCGTGTCCCACACCGCGTCCGCGTAGCGGTCGAGGATCTCCCGGACCGTCTCCGGGCGGGCGTCGGTCGTGAAGTCCAGGTCCGTGCCGAGACGCCCGAGCACGGCGTCGCGGACGCTGCCGCCCACGAGGTACAGCTCGTGCCCGGCCTCACCGAACGCCGCGGCCAGCGGGGACAGCACGTCGGCGAGCTGGTTGAGGGTGGTCTGGGCGCCGGCCAGCAGTCTGACCCGCCGGGCCTCGACCTCCGCCGGATCGGGCCTGGCGCCGGGGCCGTCCTGCAGACCCGAGAACACCGCGGCATCGTGTCGGTCGGAGGCGGCACGATCGTCGGCGGCGCTGCGATCGGAGGTCGGTCTGCGGGCTGTCACGGCGCTGACTTTACCGAGTGGACCCGACATGTCCCTGCCGGGCGGAGAACCGGCGCGGGCCGCCCCCGGACGTGCCGGTTCGCCACCGCCCGCGGTCCGCCCGCGGTCCGCCCGCTCGACCCGCCGCGGGTCTCAGTCGTCCGCCGCGACCGCCTTGGACCACAGCGGCTCGACCGCCTCGACCTCCGGCGGACCGCTCAGCAGGTCCCCCGCCTCCTCGAGATACCGCAGGTAGGCCGGGTTACCGAGGAACTCCTGCGCGGCGGCCGCGTCCCGGTAGTGCTGGAACACCACCATCACGTCCGGGTCGACGTACGAGGCGCACAGGACGTAGGCGCGATGCCCGTCGTTGGCCTGTACCGCCTCGGGCATGTGCCGACGCCACGCCTCGATCAGATCCTCGCGACGGCCCGGCTTGGCCCGGTGTCGCAGGACCAGGGCGTGCGCGGGCGGGCCAGAGCTCATACAGCGGACTCTAGCCGCGCCCGGGTAGCCGGTCCCGCCTCACGTGGCGCCCACCCCGTCACCCTGTGTTCGGTGACAGGAGTGACTTAGAGTGACGGGCGTGTCTCGTCGTCGTCGCCCCCGTCCACGCCTGTCACCCACTCGTCGGACCGGTGCCCCGGCCGCCGTCACCCTCGCGGCGGTGGCAGCTCTGACCGGCGCGGCGGTCACCCTGACCGCGGTCGTCCCCGGGACCGTCCCCGCGGCGGCCGCCCAGTCCTCCGGAGGGGTCGACACCTCCACCGCCCTGGGCTTCACCACCGCACCGCGACCCACGGCCCCGCCGCCTGCCGACCGCTCCCGCCCGCAGGTCCTGCGCGTCCAGCCCGTGGAGGGCCGCAAGGTCCTCGCCGACGTGTGGTCGCCGGCCATGAACAAGGCGGTGCCGACGTTCGTCCTCCTGCCCGCACGGCCCGCGCCGGCGCCGCTGCTGCTCCTGCTCAACGGCGTCGGCGGCGGCGAGGACCACGTCGGCTGGGCCTACCACACCGACTACCAGGACTTCTTCGCCGACAAGCACGTCCTCGTCGCCAGCCCCGAGGGCGGCCGGTTCAGCCTCTACACCGACTGGCAGCGACCCGACCCCGTCCTCGGCGTCAACCGCTGGCACACCTTCCTCGACTCCGAGCTGCCCGCCGCGCTCGCCGGCGCCTGGGGGCTCAACGGCACCCGCGGCGTGATCGGCGTGTCCATGTCCGGCGGCCCGGCCCTCACCCTCGCCGCGACCGGCCGTCACCACTACGCGGCCGCCGCGTCCCTGTCCGGGTTCCCCGAGGTCTCCACGCCGCTCGGCCGCGCCGCCATGACGGCGATGGTGGCCCGCGGCGGCGGCAACGTCCACAACGCGTGGGGCGCCCCCGGGGACCCGGCGTGGCTCCACAACGACCCGTCGCACGACGTCGAGCGACTCCGCGGCACCGCCCTCTACCTCGCCTCCGCGCCGGGCAACCCCGGCCCCCACGACGCCGCGGAGTTCGGTTCGGCGACCCTCGTGATCGGCGCCCCCACCGAGCACGCCGCCGACCTGGGGACCCGCCACATGGCCGCCGCGCTGCGGGCCGGCGGCGTGCCGTTCACCTATGACCGCTACTCCAGCGGCGCGCACACCTTCGGCCTGTTCTCCCGCGAACTGCGCGACTCGTGGCGGGTCGTCGGACCGGCGCTCGGGGCCTGACCCCGCGCGGTCCGGCGACGGCACGCCGTGGATTCCGGTCAAGTCACCCCCGGCCGGTAGCATCGATGGGTGTCCGAAGCCGATCGTCCCGCCGAACCGCGCGCCAACGCGCCGCGGCGTCGTCGTTCGCGTCGGCCGGCCGGACCCGGCTCGGCCGCCCGTGATTCCGCAGGTCACCACCCTGATCGGGGCGGCGGGCAGAGCTCCGACGGGCAGCGGTCCGGCCACGGCGACGCCCCGAAGTCAGCCGGCAAGAACACCTCCGGCGGCGCCGGTGGGCCGTCCGGGCCCAAGGCCGCCCAGGGGGGACGGTCCGGCACCCCTGATGACGGACAGCCCCGCCAGGGCCGGCGACGCCGTC
>NZ_KV824081.1:0-4739 GCF_001815995.1 Dietzia sp. HMSC21D01
CGCCGCACCCGCCGCGCTCCTCCCGCCGCCCTCGCCCCGTCACGCTCGGGGCGAGGGCGGCGCGGTTCTCTGACCGCGCCCCACGCCACGTATCCTGGGGGGTATGGCGAAGAGCGAGGTCAGCAAGGCGGACAAGAAGGCGGCCCGGGCCGCACGGCGCGCGGCGGGCAAGGAGCAGCGCGGCCAGATGTGGCAGGCGCTGAAGATCCAGTCCAAGCAGGACAAGCTCCTGTGGCCGCTGATGATCGGCGCGCTCGTGCTCGCGACGGTCGTCTTCTTCCTCCTCGGCACCCTCTGGGGCGGCGAGTGGTGGATGCTGCCCCTGGGCGTGCTCGTGGGCCTCATGCTCGCGATGGTCGTGTTCTCGCGGCGCGTGCAGAACACCGTGTACGGCAAGGCCGAGGGCCAGCCGGGTGCCGCCGCGTGGGCGCTGGACCAGCTGCGGTCGGGATGGCGGGTCAACCAGGCCGTCGCCGCCACCACCAGCTTCGACGCCGTCCACCGCGTGGTCGGCCGCTGTGGGATCGTGCTCGTGGGCGAGGGCCAGCCGCACCGGCTCAGGCCGCTCATGACCCAGGAGAAGAAGAAGGTGGCCCGCGTCGTGGGCGACACCCCGATCTACGAACTGATCGTGGGCGACGACGCCGACGCCACCCCGGAGCAGGTGCCGCTGCGCAAGCTCAACCGGCGTCTCACCCGATACCCGATGAACATCAGCCGCGCCAAGGTCGACGCCCTCGACACCCGTCTGCGGGCCCTGAGCACCAAGACCGGCGTGCAGAACCAGATGCCCAAGGGCCCGGTCCCCCAGGGCGCGAAGGTCCGCAACATCCAGCGCAGCGCCCGCCGTCGGGGCTGATGCTCAGCGGGAGCGGATGAGCGCCGTGCCGGTGGCGCGGTCGTGCATGCCGCGGCCGTCCTCGTCCTGGATCAGCGGGGGCAGCAGGAAGAAGATGAACACCACCCGCACCAGCGAGCGGACGAAGCCGACGCGCTCCTCCGCGTCCACCCGGGCGGTGCCGATCCCGAGCACCGCCTGGCCCGGGGTCTGCGCGAAAAGCCAGACGCAGACCACGCCGATCACGCCCCACACCAACGGCACCGCCCAACTGGACACCGCCGCGAACGAGTCACCGCCCAGCACACCGGGCCCGGCCACGGACACGACCGCGGCCACCAGTCCGTAGGCCAGGAACCAGTCGACGACGAGGGCTCCGAAACGGACGCCGAGCGGGGCCATCGAGCCGGGGCCGGACTCCGGCAGACCGAGGTTCTCGCCCTTGAACTTCTGCTCCGGCCCGCTGCCGGCGGTGGGTCCGGACAGCCACGATCCCGCTACATCACGCATGGGGCCAGCGTAGCCCGGCGACCTGCCGTTCCTCATGTCGGCGACCCCCGCCCCGCACGACTAGGCTTGCCCCATTGGGAGGGACACCCCCGGCTGTCTCGTGTAACACCGGCGAAACATTCGCTTGACGGCCGGGCAACACCTCGCCCATATCGTGAGGTCACCGCACGACGGGAGACACCGGTCGCCCGTCGCACTTGAAGAGACGAGGAGCGAATCGTGGCATTCTCCACTCCGGACGAGGTCATCAAGTTCATCAAGGACGAGGGCGTCGAGTACGTCGACATCCGGTTCACCGACCTGCCGGGCAACGAGCAGCACTTCACGATCGCCGCAGCGGCGTTCGACGAGGACGTGTTCGAGGACGGCCTGGCCTTCGACGGCTCCTCCATCCGGGGTTTCCAGTCCATCCACGAGTCGGACATGATGCTCCTCCCGGACGTCGCCACCGCGCGCCTGGACCCGTTCCGCCGGGCCAAGACGCTCAACGTCAGCTGCTTCGTCCACGACCCGTTCACCCGTGAGGCCTACAGCCGCGACCCGCGCAACGTCGCCCGTAAGGCCGAGGAGTACCTGATCTCCACCGGTATCGCCGACACGTGCTTCTTCGGCGCCGAGGCCGAGTTCTTCATCTTCGATTCCGTCCGCTACGGCTCCGGCACCAACCACGGCTTCTACGAGGTCGACTCGAGCGCCGGCCACTGGAACAGCGGCGCGGGCTCCGAGGCCGACGGCTCAGCCAACCTCGGCTACAAGGTCCGCGAGAAGGGCGGGTACTTCCCGGTCGCCCCGTACGACCACTTCGTCGACCTGCGTGACGAGATGTCCACCAACCTCACGAACGCCGGCTTCGAGCTCGAGCGCTTCCACCACGAGGTCGCGAGTGCCCAGCAGGAGATCAACTACAAGTTCAACACCCTGCTGCACGCCGCGGACGACGTCCAGCTGTTCAAGTACATCGTCAAAAACACCGCGTGGAAGAACGGCAAGTCCGCCACCTTCATGCCCAAGCCCCTCTTCGGCGACAACGGCTCGGGCATGCACGCCCACCAGTCGCTGTGGAAGGACGGCCAGCCGCTGTTCCACGACGAGTCGGGCTACGCCGGACTGTCGGACATCGCGCGCTACTACATCGGCGGCATCCTGCACCACGCGCCGTCGCTGCTGGCGTTCACCAACCCGACGATCAACTCGTACCACCGGCTCGTGCCCGGCTACGAGGCGCCCATCAACCTCGTGTACTCGCAGCGCAACCGCTCGGCCTGCGTGCGCATCCCGATCACGGGCAACAACCCCAAGGCCAAGCGCATCGAGTTCCGCTGCCCCGACTCCTCCGGTAACCCGTACTTCGCGTTCGCCGCGATGATGATGGCCGGCCTGGACGGCGTGAAGAACAAGATCGAGCCGATGGCTCCGGTCGACAAGGACCTCTACGAGCTGCCGCCGGAGGAGGCCGCGGACATCCCGCAGGCGCCCACCTCCCTGCCCGCGGTGATCGACCGCCTCGAGCAGGACCACGAGTACCTCACCGAGGGCGGCGTGTTCACCGAGGACCTCATCGAGAACTGGATCTCGTACAAGCGGGAGAAGGAGATCGCCCCGGTCAACCTGCGGCCGCACCCGCACGAGTTCGAGCTCTACTACGACTGCTGAGCGCCCGGCGATCTGATCGCCGGCCCTGCATGATCCGGAGTCCGTAGCCCCGGAAACCCGAAACGCCCCGGCCCCACGGCCGGGGCGTTTACGGTTGTGCCAGGTAGCACTGGTCGCCCGGATCGCCACCGGGCGGTGGGCCGGGAAGGAGCCGGGATCACCATGGACACGGACGCTTTCGACTTCCGCAGCGCCTCCCCGCGGGCCAGGCCGCTCAAGGTGGTCGCCGCCGCCCTGGACCCCGAACACGATCCCGACGCCGACAGCGACGGTCAGGGCTACCCGGTCCTGCTCAAGCTCTCGCGGGTGCTGGACCCCGAGGAGGCCCGCCTCATCCTCGAACGCAACCCCTTCCTCCACGCCACGGCCGGTTCCCGCAAGCTCATCGCCATGGACACGTCCGTGGAGACCCTCCGGGAGCAGAAGGACCGCCTGCAGTTGCTGCTCGCCGAGGCCGAGGCGGACGCCCTGGCCGAGCAGGCGCGACGACGCATGGAAGAGCACCGCGCGGCCGAACTGCGCGTGGCCGAACTGCGGCGCCGCAACGAGGTCCTCGGCGAGATCGAGTGGTGACCGGCGACCGGATGGAAAGCGCCCGTCAGCGTGGGAGAATCCGCCCATGAACTCGCCGCTGCGTTCCCGTTCCGCCCCCGGCACCGCGCGGTCCGCGTCCGGCGCCGCCCGATCCGCCGTCGACCACCCGGCGCTCGAGTGGCTGGCCCGCGCGGGCTTCGTGATGAACGGCGTGGTGCACCTCCTCATCGGCTGGATCGCCGTGCGGATCGCGCTGGGTTCCGGCGGCGGCGAGGCCTCCAACTCCGGAGCGCTCGCCCAGATCGCCGCCGCGCCCGGCGGGCGGGTGATGCTGTGGGCGGGAGCCGTCGCGTTCCTCGCGCTGGGCCTGTGGCAGGTCGTCGAGGTCCTGCTGGGGTCCGAGGAGGCGTCCGACCGGCTCAAGGCCGGCGCGAAGGCAGCCGTCTACGTGGCCCTGGGGCTGACCACCGCACGGTTCGCGTCCGGCGGTGGCGGGTCGGACTCGGAGACCGCCTCCGGTGCCACGGCGGGTCTGCTGGGTTCGGGCGTCGGGAAGGTGGCGCTGGTGGTCGTGGGCCTCGTCCTGCTCGGCGTGGGCGGCTACCACGTGTACAAGGGCGCGACCGCGAAGTTCGTCGAGGACCTCGAGCGCACCGGCCGAGGTCGGGTCGGCCGCGCGGTCATCATCGCGGGGCGGGTGGGGTACGTCGCCAAGGGCGTGGCGCTGGCGATCCTCGGCGGACTGGTGATCGCGGCCGTCGTCACCGCGGACCCCGAGAAGGCCGGCGGGCTGGACGCCGCGCTGCGCACGGTCGGCGACCAGCCCTTCGGCCAGGTGCTGCTCGTCCTCACCGGCGCGGGCATCGCCCTGTTCGGCGTCTACTCGATCGCGCGGGCCAGGTTCGCCCGCATGTGACCCCCCGCGGGCGGCGCCCCGCCACCGGGCGGCCGGCCTCAGCCCAGCTTGGGGAAGTTCTGCGGACAGTAGGTCCCGACCGCAGCGCCGAGGAAGAAGCCCTGCCCGTCCGGATCGAGCCCGGCGCGCTCGCCGAGCCAGCCGGACACCTCGTCCATCTGCTGCCCCCCGTCGAAACGGCCGCACGCCTCCGTGGCCGTGGCGACCGGGTCCACGCCCGCGGGCAGCGTCACCCCGCGACGCTCGAGCAGCGCCACGAAGTCGCCGGCGCCCGAGGCGGGCTGGGCC
>NZ_KV824082.1:0-2147 GCF_001815995.1 Dietzia sp. HMSC21D01
CAGGACGGGCCGGGCGGTGCCGCCCACGCCGAGGAGGACCGCCGTCGGCGCGGCGGGCAGGTCGCCGAACTCGGCCAGGGCCCCGGTGACCCCGTCGACGTCCGTGCAGTCGGCGTACCAACCGCCGCTGCGCCGCACGAGGGTGTTGGCGCTGCCGACGATGCGGGCGCGGTCGCTGACCTCGCTGGCGTGCGCGAGGGCGGCGAACTTCCCGGGCATCGTGACCGAGTATCCGATCCGGTGGGCCGGCGAGGAGTCGACCAGGGACGGCAGGCGGTCGGCGTCGCAGTCGATGCGCTCGTAGGTCCAGTCGTCCAGCCCGAGGGCGCGGTAGGCGGCGCCGTGCAGGACCGGGGAGAGAGAGTGGTCCACCGGGTGCCCGAGTACGGCCGCCGACCGCGGCCCGGCGCCGGCGGACAAGGGATCAGCGTCCACTTGCCAGGACCCCGTTGGCGATCGCCTCGCTCTGGTTGCGCTCGTGTTCGGGGTACTCGTCGGCGAAGCGGGTGGTCCCCTGCATGTCCACCGTGACGAAGTACTTCCACTGCCCGTCGGCCGGGTTCTCCATGGCGCGGAGCGCCTCGAGTCCGGGTGAGCCGATGGGCCCATAGGGGAGGCCGTCCATGGCGTAGGTGTTCCACGGGGTCCGGGCGGCCCGGTCGGCGTCAGTGGTGGCGATCTCCTGATCGGCGAGAGCGTAGTTCACGGTGGAGTCGAACTGCAGCCGCATGGGTTCGGCGAGGCGGTTGAGGATGACCCGGGCGACCTTGTCGAAGTCCTGCGGCAGACCTTCCTTCTCCACCAGCGAGGCCGCGGTGACCACCTGGTACGGGGTCAGGCCGATCCGCTGGGCCGCCGGGACCAGACCGGTCTCGTCATAGGCGGCGGTGGAGGTCTCGATGAGGTGCCGCAGGATGTCGACGGGCTCGGAGCGGGGGTCGATGGTGTGGACGCCCGGCCGGATGAGGCCCTCGAGTCGGCGCACCGGGTCCGGGGCGGCCCGGACCTCGTTGATCGCCCAGTCGGGGACGCCCAGCACCGCGGGGTCGGCCTGGGCGGCGGCGTCCACGATCTCCTGGGGCTGTCGACACGCCGGGGCCTCGTCCGGCGCGTCGAGGTCGCGCAGGCAGGTGGCGTCGGCGATCAGGGTGAAGATCCCCTTCTCGGTGCCGCCGCCCACGACGACCGTGTCCAGGAGCCGGCCGCCGGGCTTGACGTCGACCATCCCGACGCGGTTCCGCGGGTCCGACAGCGCCTCGACGGCGGCGGCCGCGCTCATCTCCTGACGCACCTGGTAGTAGCCGGGCTGGATGCCCTCGACGGGCGTGCCGGCCGCGGCGCCGGTGAAGGCCCGGGTACTGGCGACCGTGCCGATCTCGTAGAGGCGGTCCCCCACGACGCCCAGGGTGTCGCCCGGCTCGACGTGCAGGAGAGCGTTGCCGCTGCCCTCTCCCTCGTGGTCGGGAGCGGCGGCGACCTCGGTGTTGAGATTGCGGTAGACCATGAAGCCGAAGGCGAGGACCACCCCGATCACGGCCGCCAGGAGGAGGAACCTGGTGGTGCCGCTCGTGCGTGAGCGTCCTCGTGCCGCAGACATGGTGCTCCTCGGTCAGGGTTGAAGGGGAGCTGCCCGTCGGACAGCATCGTGCTCGGCCGCAGTTTGGCCATCACCGCCGGTCGGCGCGCCGTTCATCAGCGGGCGTGCCGCGAGTCGATCCAGGCCTGGAGGAGGACGACGGCGGCGGCCTGGTCGATCACGTCGCGCTGCTTACGTGTGTTGCGACCGGCCCCGTGGAGGGCCGCGCCGGCGGTGACGGTGGTCAGCCTCTCGTCGACGAGTTCCACCGGCACTTCCGGGGAAGCGGTGGTCAGCGCGTCGGCGAACGACCGGGCCATGGCGGTCGAGGCGGTCTCGCGCCCCTTGAGGGAGGTGGGTAGCCCCACGACCACGCCGACGGCGTCGTACTCGGCGATCAGCTCGCCGAGCCGCCGGAGCTCGGCGGCCCACCCGGGGTCGCCGTCGACCACGCGGATGGTCTCGACCGGGGTGGCCAGGATCCCGTCTGGGTCGCAGGAGGCCACGCCGATGCGGGCGGTGCCCACGTCCAGGCCGAGCCGGCGCCCGCGGGTCCAGGCCGCGCCGGTGG
>NZ_KV824083.1:0-2763 GCF_001815995.1 Dietzia sp. HMSC21D01
TGAGCCCTCGTCGCCAGGACAGCCGCCCGCCGACATGGCGTCTCGCGCGCACCGCGGTGACGGCGAGACGCCAGGTCGAGGAGCGGCTGCGGGGCGGCTGCGGGGCGGAGAAATGCGGGACGGGCGGCCCCCTCGTCGGTGGGCCGCCCGTCGGTGCGCTCGTGCCGTTGGCGCGCTGTTGCTATCGGATCACAGCGGGAAGATGGCGTGCTTGCGCGGAAGCTCGACCCGCGTCTTGTCCCTCAACTGCGCCAGTGCACCGCGCAACACCAGGCGGGTCTGCGACGGCTCGATCACCGCGTCGATGTAGCCTCTCTCGGCGGCCGTGTACGGCGTCGCGATGAACTCGTTGTACATGTCGATGAGCTGCTGACGGAGCTTCGGGCCCTCCTCCGGGCCGGCCTCCTCGATCTGCCGCCGCTGCAGCAGATCCACCGCGCCCTCGGCACCCATCACCGCGATGCGGGCGGTCGGCCACGCGAAGTTGAGGTCGCCGCCGAGATTCTTGGAGCCCATCACCGCGTACGCACCGCCGTAGGCCTTGCGCACCACGAAGGTCACCTTGGGAACCGAGGACGCCGCCACAGCGAAGCCCATCTTGGCGCCACGATGGATGATGCCCAGCTTCTCCTGCTCCACGCCGGGCAGGTAGCCGGGGGTGTCCACCACGTAGACGATCGGGATCGAGTAGGCGTCACACAGCATCATGTGGCGGGTGGCCTTCTCGGAGGCGTCGATGTCGAGGGCGCCGGACAGGTGAAGTGGCTGGTTGGCCACCACGCCGACCGGTTCGCCGTCGACGCGCGCGAAGCCCGTGATGATGTTGGAGGCGAACTGCCCCGATGTCTCGACGAACTCGCCGTCGTCGAACATCCGGATCAGGACGTCGTGCATGTCGTACGCGGCGTTGTCCGAGTCCGGGATGATCGTGTCGAGCTGCCGGTCCGACTCCGTGGTCTCCGGTTCGAGTCCCGGGTTGATCCGCGGGGCCTTCTCGCTGGCCGACGACGGCAGGTAGCTGAGCAGGTTGCGCACGTACATGAATGCGTCGTGCTCGCTGACGGCCACGTGGTTGACGTTGCCCCGCTTCGCCTGCTCGAGTGCGGACCCGAGCTCGTCCATCGTGACGTCCTCGCCGGTCACCTGACGGATGACGTCGGGGCCGGTGACGAACATGTACGCCTGATCCTGGACGGCGATCACGAAGTCGGTCGTCACGGGCGCGTACACGGCACCGCCCGCGCACTTGCCGAGCATGATCGAGATCTGCGGAACGTACCCCGACGCGGGGTACTGACGCCGCGAGATCTCCGAGTAGTACGCGAGCGAGGTGACGGCGTCCTGGACCCGGGCGCCGCCCGAGTCGTTGATCCCGATGATCGGGCAGCCGACCTTGATCGCGAAATCCATGATGGCGCAGACCTTCTTGCCGAAGCCCTCGCCGACGGACCCGCCGAACACCGTGTTGTCGTGCGCGTACACCGCTACCGGGCGACCGTCGATCGTGCCGCGGCCGGTCACCACGCCGTCGCCGAACGGGTTGTCGGGGTTGCCCGGCGCCTTGACCAGTTGGCCCATCTCCACGAAGCTGCCCGCGTCGAGGAGCTCGGCGATCCGCTGGCGGGGAGGGGTCTGCCCCGCGGCGTCGCGGCGGGCCTTGGCCCGTTCGCTGCCCGGGTCCATGGCCTGCTCGGTCTTGACCCGCAGTTCAGCGAGCTTCTCCGCGGTCGTCTTCGCCGTCACGCGTTCGTTCCCTTCCGTACGCCCGCGTCGAGCTCCGTGAGTCGACGCGCCAGATGCTTACCGACCGTACCGACCACCGGCTCGTCGACCATCGCGAGGTGGTCCCCCTCGAGGTGGACCACCTCCAGATCGGTCACCACGGCGGCCCAGCCGCCGTCCGGGTCGATGCGCTCGTAGCGCGGCTCCAGTTCGATCGCCCCGTCGTGCATCCGCTCGGCCCGGTACAGCACGAACGGCACCTCGGCGCCCACGCCGGCCCACGAGCCCATGTCCGCGCTCTGCAGGATGCGGTTGTCCACGAAACTGGCCCGCTGGTGCTCGATCACGCCGCCGCCCATCGCGTTGGCCTCGGCGCCCAGCACCCCCATCAACATGTCCAGCACGCCGTCCTCGCCGTGCTCGGCGAGGAAGTCGCGCGGCACCTCCACGTCGAGCCCGTACGTCCGCTTGGCGAACTCCGAGTAGCGCTTCCAGCGCGCCTCGGCCTCGTCGAGCGTGTCCGGGATCGGCTCGGACGGCTGCACGGTGTCCAGCAGGACCACCAGCGACACCTCGTCGCCCGCGGCCCGCAGCTGGCGGGCCACCTCGACGGCCAGCGCGCCGCCGAAGGACCAGCCACCCAGCGCCACCGGGCGGCCCGCGGCGAGCTCGCGGATCCGGTCGAGGTAGGTCGCGGCCCGCGCCTCCAGGGGGCCCTCGACGCGCTCGACGCCGTACACCGGGGTGCCCTCGTCGAGGCGCTCGACGAGCGGCTCGTAGACGAACGACGATCCGCCGGCCGCGTGGAACAGGAACAGCGGCGTGCGCCCCTCCTGCCCCTCGGCGAGCACGCGGATGTTGCCCTCGACGGCGACCTCGGTGAACGGGCGCAGTAGATCGGCCACCTCGGCGATCGTCGACGCGCCGGCCAGCTGGTCGGCGGTGATGTCGCCGCCGGATCGCTCGGACAGTCGCCGGGCCAGCGCCTCGCGGGTGGCCTCGTCGATCGGGGGCAGCGCCCCGGTCACGCCGGGCGCCGCC
>NZ_KV824084.1:0-3698 GCF_001815995.1 Dietzia sp. HMSC21D01
ACCTGCGCGGCGCCGACCTCGCGGACCTGCGCGGGGCCTCGGCGTTGCGGGGCGCGCTCATCTCGCCCGACCAGGTGCTGGGCGTCGGGCTCGCCCTCATCGGCGAGGCGGGGATCCGGGTCGAGTAGTGCAGCCGGGCCGATCGCGCCGCGGCGTCAGGCCAGATGCGACGCGGAGGCCCGCCACTGGTTGACGGCCCGGTTGATGATCGCCTGGAGCTGGAGGATCTGGTCGCGGTCGGTGAGCGTGATGCCGTCGGCCCCGGTGCGCAGCCGGAGTTCCGGCACACCGCGGTCCGCGCCGTCCTCGTCCAGCACCACGGTCTCGGCGACGGACACCTCGAGGAACGGGTCGTCGTCCGGACCGTCGACCTCCGTGACCAGGTCCTGCCGGTAACGAGGGGTGGTGAGGTCGATGGCATCGGTCATGAGGGGCACTCCCGACTGTTCGGTGGGGTCGCCTTAAGAGTAGGTGAGAAAACCAGGTCAACGTACGCGTGGGACAGCGTGTTACAGGTTGTTGTGATTCCGTGACCCACGCCACCCCCACCCGCGGTCCGCCCGGCTTCGACGCGCTCGACCGCGGGCCCGCGGGGACGTCGCCGACCACCCGAACTGGACAGTTGTGGAAAAAGATGCGCGAGTTGCTTGTGTGACTGTTGTGGTTGCCACATACTCACCCCATGACCACTGCCGGACCGTCAGCCCGACGCGCCCTCCTTCCCCGACTCCTCGTCGCCCTGGCCTCTGCAGCAGCTCTCTCGGTCGGCCTCCTCGTCGTCGTCATCTCCCCCCGCGCCGACGCCGAGGTGCCGCTCTCACCCGTCTACCACGGCCTCGCGCAGGGCCTCGACGCCTCCAGCTGGCAGCATCCGCACGGCGCCGGGGTCGACTGGCAGGCCGCCGCCGCGGCCGGACAGTCCTTCGCCTTCATCAAGGCCACCGAGGGCACCGGGCCGGCCAACCGGTACTACGAGGACGACATCGCCGAGGCGCGCGCCGCCGGGATGCTCGTCGGCAGCTACCACAAGGCCCGCCCCGCGATGGACCCCGCGCAGCAGGCCCACGCGTTCGCCGACCGACTGCAGTCGGTGGGCGGCCCGCAGTTGCCGCCCGTGCTGGACCTCGAGACCGACGAGGGGCTCGACGCCCGGCAGCTCGCCGACTGGACGCAGGTCTTCCTCGACACGCTCGCGCACCGCACCGGCCGCACGCCGATCCTCTACACGTACCGCTACTTCTGGATCGACCGCATGGACAACACCCCGCGCTTCGCCGAGTACCCGCTGTGGCTCGCCGAGTACGGCGTGTCCGAACCGACGCTGCCCGTGATCGGCGGCTGGGGCCAGTGGCTGTTCTGGCAGCGCTCGGAGACCGGCGAGGTCCCCGGGTTCGCCGACGACGTGGACCTCAACGTCTTCGCCGGCACCCGCGCGGACCTCGACGCGTGGCTCGGGCCCGTCGAGCCCGCGCCCGAGCCCGCCCCTGCGCCTGAGCCTGCCCCGGCTCCGGCCGCCGAGGCCGCGGCGCCGATCCCGCCCGAGGTCCCCGTGCCCGTCGAGGCCGTGACGATCCCCGTCCCGCGCGATCTCCCGACGCCCGACGGCGTGCGGCTGCCCGAGTCCATCGAGGTCCCGGCGGAGGTCGTGGCGCAGCTGGCGGACGGGCTGCGCTAGCGCCGTCGTCGGACGAGCATCGCGCGCACCGCGCGCCACCCCACCAGGAACACCCCGGTGACGACACCGGCCACGATCATGAAGCTCCAGTGCGGCACCCGGCCGTCCCCGAGCCCGCGGATCACCATGCCCACCACGAGCGTGGCCAGCCACAGCAGCACGCCCGAGCCGATCGACGAGGGCTCTCGGCGGCCGGCCAGCAGGACGAGCCAGCCCACCGCCAGGCCCACGAGGAACGGCCACGCGGTGCCCCACACCTGCGCCACGCCCAGGCCTTCGGAGTGCGCGCCGCGCCCGAAGGTGGAGAACACCACCACCAGCACGGCGTCGAGCACGATCATGACCGGCACGGCCACGGGTCTCACCTGTCCTTCTCTTCCCGGGCCTCCCGGCCGGTGAACGGGTAGGGGTTCTGCCCCGACTCCTCGTCCGCGGCGCCGTCCTCCCGCACGCGCACGCGGAGCAGCGGGAGCGGGCCGGAGTCATGGGTCACCGTCGGGCGCCACGGGTTCCCGTGCAGCGGCCACATCGCGGTGAGCCCGGCCGGTGGGGCCGCCGCGACGGTCGCGCGGGACTGTGCGGTGCGAGACGACCCGGACGACGAGGACGACGACGAGGACTGCTCGCCCGGGTCGTGTTCGCCCAACGGGTCGGCGTCGGGGTCGACGTCCACGGCACCACGGTAGAAGAGGAAGAAGACCACCCACCCGGCCAGGGCGACCAGCACGAAGCTGACGATGCGGTAGACGAACACGGTCGCGAAGGCCTGATGCGCGCCGAGCCCGCCCGCGGTCAGGGCGGTGATGAGCGCGACCTCGACGGTCCCGAGCCCGCCGGGCGTGATGGGGGCGGTGGCGACGATCTTGCCGGTGACGTAGGCGATGCACAGGCCGCCGATGCTGTGCTGGGCACCGACCGCGTTGGCGGCCGCCCACAGGCAGCCGATGTCGGCGACCCAGTTGAGCAGGGAGAACGCGAACGCCTTGGACAGCTGCCTCTTGCTCAGGTCGACGGCGTCGGCCTGCTCGACGACCTTGCGCACGCCGGCCGCGCCGTGGTCCGCGGGCTTGTGCCGCCGGGCGTTGATCCAGGCCAGGATCGACAGGACCGACCCCTCGATCTTGTCCGGGTGGCGGGCCGCCCACTGGACCACCACGACGATCGCGACCAGACCTAACGCAGAGAGCACCAGCAGGAACGGGTTGGACACGGATCCCACGAGGAAGAAGCCGAGCAGGGCGAGCAGCACGATGCCGACGGTCGACAGGACGCCGGAGATCACGAGCTGCCACGACGCCACGACCCGGGTCGCGCCCCACTGCCGGGTCTTGCGGTACGTCAGGGTGGTGCCGAAGACCTGCCCGCCGGGGATGCAGGTGGAGAAGGCGTTGGCGGAGAACACGAGGCCGACGCTGGCCCAGTAGCCGACGCGGACGCCGGCGGACTGCAGCAGCACCTTCTGCACGGAGCCGTAGCTCGACATGGACAGGTAGGAGAAGACGAGAGCGGCCGCGATCCAGCCCCAGTGCGGGCGGGCGACGGCCTCGAAGCCCTCGGCGAAGAACGGCATCTGGCCGCGGAGCCAGTACAGGATGAACCCCAGGACGGCGAGCGTCGCGCCGGCCTTGAACCACGGGTTGCCCAGGACAGCCCGGATACGGCGCCGCACCTCGGCGCCCCGCGTCCCCGTCATCACCTCACCATAACCAGAGCGTGCCGCCCGTCCCAGGATCCCACACCGGGGGCCCGGGGCGGCGGTCACGCCTCTGGATCCTGTCGACGTTCCTGCATCAGGCGGGCGATCAGCTCGGAGGCGGGGATCTTGCCGCCGGGCGCGGACCCGGGCTCGTCGTCGTACTCCGTGTCGTAGACGGGCTCGTACTCGGACTCGGGCTCGGTTTCGGACTCGGGCGCGGGCTCGGTTTCGGACTCGGGCGCAGGCTCCGGCTCGGCGTCCCGCGCCTGCGGCGCGCTGGTGCCCGCGGGCTCCCGGTCGAGCACGGCGACCGACGTGGCGGCCCCG
>NZ_KV824085.1:0-1930 GCF_001815995.1 Dietzia sp. HMSC21D01
GTCGTGGTCGCCGGCGGAGTGCATGTGGGCATCCTCGGCGCCCGTGTCGAGGGTGGGTTCACATACGGCGTAGGCGCGGTTCTCTTTCTTGCCGCGGGTCATGGCGACGTACAGGCCGGCACGGTCCACGCCAGCGTCGATGACGGCGTGGACGGTATCGACGGTGGCGCCCTGCGCGCGGTGGATGGTGGCCGCGTAACCGAGGTGGATGTGCTTGCCGGCGTAGCTGGCGGGGATGAGCATGGCCTGCCCGGTGGAGGAGTCGCGCACCCCCAGTGACCCATCGTCAGCGATGCCGGTGACGGTGAACAACTGTCCGTTGATGACCCGTCCGAGGTAGGTGCAGTCGCCGGTGTACAGCGTGGAGTTGGTGCGGGCGATGACGGTGTCCCCGACACCGACGGTGTCGCCGCGCGCGACCCTGGTGGTGTGTGCGTCGTCGACGAGTCCGTCGGCGATGCGGCTCGAGCGGATCACTTCGTTGAGGGTGTCGACGTCGGCGTTGGTGGAGGCGATGATCAGTGCCTGTCGGCCCGCCGTGGTGTCGGCCAGGAACGCCTGAGCGGCTTCGGTGAGCATCTGCTCCCGGTGCCCGCCGGTGATCCAGCCGCGCTCGTTGTAGAGCGCCAGCGCGCCGGGATCGCCTTCGCGAAGGGCGAGGGTCGCGCCGGCTTGGTCGGTGTCTGCGCCCATGCGCATCACCTCCCGGAGCTCCACTGTTCCCGGGGTGCGGGTCAGGTCGGCGAACAGACCGCCGGTCTCGACAGCAGCGAGCTGCTTGGGGTCGCCGATCAGTCGGAGAATGGCCCCGGACTCGGCGGCGATCTCAGTCAGCGCGGCCAGGTTCTCGGTGCTGGCCATGCCCGCTTCATCCACGAGAAGCATGTCCCCAGGTGTGATCGTGACCGGTAGTGCGTCGAGCGATTTCCCGGGCAGGTTCGGGTGCCGGCCGAGCCAGGTGAAGGTCAGCGAGTCGATGGTGTGACAGTCGGTACCGATGTCGCCTGCGAGGACGCTGGCCGCTGCCGCGGAAGGAGCAAGGCCGATAACCGACCGGCCGGTGTGTTGCCAGGTGCGGGCCACGACCTTCATGGATGCGGTCTTGCCGGTCCCGGCCGGACCCACCCCGGCGGCCAGGAGCGTTCCGGCACCAATGAGGTGCTGCGCCAGAGCGGTCTGGCCGGCATTGAGGGACCAACCCTCGGCGTCCTCGTGCGCCTTCAGCGCACGGTCGAGGTCGGCTCGGGTAGCGATCACCGCGACCGGCGTGTGGGCCGCTTCGAGGGTGGCGGTCTCGGCGTCCAGCACTGCCTGAGTGGTGAACTTCTCGGCGCCTGCGTGCCGGTCCACACCGGCCCCGCTTGGCCCGATCAGAGGGCTGGGAAGGTCCAGAATCTCCGGCGGGGTCAGCTCGATGACGAGTTCTCCCATGGCGGTGGTCATGACCTGTTCGTGGGCCCGGTCCAGGGCCTCGGGGGCCTCGAATCGGTAGCCCTTGAGCGCGGTGGATACGGCGGTGTCGATGTGGGAACGGCGGAACTGTGCCCGGCGTGCGGTCACTGCCGCCACCGCCTGCTCGGCCACCAGGCGGGCGTGGACCTGGGCGTCGAACAGCTCCCGCGACACCTGGCTCCGACCCTGCCCGGTGACCTCGCCAACCACGCTGTCCACCGCGTGCGTGCCGACGACTTTCTCGGCCATCTCCCGCCAGGTGGCGCGGTGCTCGGACAGGGATTGGGCGGGCTTCTTGGCGTCGCGGGTGTCGAGGATGGCCTTCTGCCACAGGGCGTAGGACGCCCGCTGGGAAGGCTGCCGGCCATTGGCCACCACGTACTCCGACACCAGTCGGTCATAGACCGGCCTGGCCAGGGCTCGGCGGGAGGAAAAGGCGTCGATCAGGCGGCGGTCGATTCCCTTGATTTCCCAGATC
>NZ_KV824086.1:0-969 GCF_001815995.1 Dietzia sp. HMSC21D01
AGCGGGCCACAAGGCCCCTCACCCCGAACCAGAAAGGAGCCAACAATGGCCCGCAAGACCTACACCCCGCAGCAGCGCGAAGCGGCCCGCGAGGCCCGCGCCGCCAAGGTTGAGCAGATGCACAACGAGCTGACCGCCGCCGTCAACGCCCTCACCGAGTCCGGCCAGTGGCAGCGCTGGCTCGACTTCCTCGGCAGCTTCCACCAGTACAGCCTCAACAACACGCTGCTGATTCAGGTGCAGTGCCCCCACGCCACCCAGGTTGCCGGATTCAAGGCATGGCAGGCCAAGGGCCGCCAGGTCCGTAAGGGTGAGACCGCGATCCGCATTTTCGGCAAGCCCTTCCGCATCGTGTCCGAGACCGACGAGACCACCGGCGAGAAGACCCGCCGCGCAGTCAAGTGCCCGCCGCCCGTGGTGTCGGTGTTCGACATCTCCCAGACCGACCCCATCGAAGGCGTCGAACAGCCCACCGCCCCCGTGGCCCAGCTTCAGGGCGACGACCCCGCCGACCTGTTCGAGCGCATCGCCGCATGGATGACCGGCCAGGGCTGGACCGTCACCCGCGAGCAGATCCCCGGCGAGGTCAACGGCTTTTGCACTGTCGACGGCAGCCGCAGAATCGTCGTGGACGCCGATCTGTCCGACGCCCACGCCGCCAAGACCGCCATCCACGAGGCCGCGCACGCGATCCTGCACACCGACGAGGACGGCAAGGCCACCACCGAGCCCGACCAGGCCACCTGCGAGCTCGAAGCCGAGTCTGTGGCCTACGTCGTGGCCGGACTGCACGGCCTCGACACCAGCGACTACAGCGTGGGCTACGTCGCCAGCTGGAGCGGCGGCCAGGCCGAGAAGGTCAAAGCCACCGCCATCCGGGTCCAGGAAGCCGTTCACCTCATCGCCGAAGCCCTCACCGACGAGACCGAGGAGGACGCCGGCTAGGAGCGTGGGTCAGTAACACGCCAG
>NZ_KV824087.1:0-3236 GCF_001815995.1 Dietzia sp. HMSC21D01
AGTTCGGCGTCGCGGGCGGCGACCCGCGCGGCGTGCGTGGGGCCGTCCGGCACGTGGGCCGGGCGCAGCGCGTCGAGCTCACGGCGGAGGGTGGGGACGATCTCGGTGCCCAGGATCTCGATCTGCTCGAGCACCGTCTTGCGCGGCAGGCCGGCGTGGTCGACGAGGAACAGCTGGCGCTGGTAGTCGCCCACGTGCTCGCGCATCGTCATGTAGCGGTCGATGATCTGCTGCGGCGAGCCGACCGTGAGCGGGGTCTGCGCGGTGAAGTCCTCGAGCGACGGGCCGTGGCCGTAGACCGGGGCGTTGTCGAAGTAGGGGCGGAACTCGTTCACAGCGTCCTGGCTGTTGGCGCGGGCGAAGAACTGGCCGCCCAGCCCGACGATCGCCTGGTCCGCCGAGCCGTGGCCGTAGTGCTCGTAGCGACGGCGGTACAGCTCCACCATCTGCTTGGTGTGGTGGATGGGCCAGAAGATGTTGTTGTGGAAGAAGCCGTCACCGTAGAAGGCGGCCTGCTCGGCGATCTGCGGCGAGCGGATCGAGCCGTGCCACACGAACGGGGCGACGCCGTCCAGCGGGCGGGGCGTCGAGGTGAACTGCTGGAGCGGCGTGCGGAACTTGCCCTCCCAGTCCACCACGTCCTCGTGCCACAGGCGGTGCAGGAGCTCGTAGTTCTCGATCGCCAGCGGCAGGCCCTGGCGGATATCCTGCCCGAACCACGGGTACACCGGACCGGTGTTGCCGCGACCCATCGTCAGGTCCACCCGGCCGCCGGCCAGGTGCTGCAGCATGGCGTAGTCCTCGGCGATCTTCACCGGATCGTTGGTCGTGATGAGCGTCGTGGCCGTCGACAGGATGATTTCGCTGGTGCGGCCCGCCACGTAACCCAGCGTGGTGGTGGGGGAGGACGTGACGAACGGGGGGTTGTGGTGCTCACCCAGTGCGAACACGTCCAGGCCCACCTGCTCCGCCAGCGTGGCGTACTCGACTATTGCCTCGAGCCGCTCGTGCTCGGTGGGTATGCGCCCGGTGGTGGGGTCCGGGGTGATGTCGGCGATGCTGAAGATTCCGAACTGCATGGTTGTCCCTCTCGATCTGTTGATGCGCCCAGCGTACGTTGCTGACATGTCAAACAAAAGGGGGCGCAGCCGTATTCCCCCTCACCCGACACTGCCGCCGCCCCTCGCCATGGCGCCTGGCCTGCGCTTCGGTGCGCGCGAGACGCCATGGCGAGGGGCGGCCGCGGGAGCGCGCGGCACGAGCAGTGGCGAGTCACCACGTCCGCGAGCGGCTGCGGCGGTGGCGGGGCGATCGCCGTTCGCAGTGACTCCGGTGAACCCCCGTCGTGGATGCGGCATTCGACGGATTAGTCGCTATCCGCACCGGAGCGATGTCACGATTCGTGGCATCCGGGGGAGGAGGGCCAGTGACCGAGTGGAATGTCCGGCGGTGGCGTCGCTACGGCCACGACCGCCTTTACGCGTCGACGCCCGGTCGCACCGACCTCGGCTATCTCGACCTCACGACGGGCCGGTACCGCTCCGACGACATGTCTAACCTGCCATTGCTGCGCCGGGCGATCGAGGACCACTTCGCCGCCCAGCGACCGCCGCATCAGGGCTCCGGAACGACCCCGGCCCCGGCGCCTGGCCCGTCGGCGGCTCCTGGCCCGGCGCCGACGCGGTCCCCGGAGCTGGCGCGCACGGACACGCCCGATGCGGTAGCCCACGGCCGGGTTTCGCCGCATCCGCCTCCGGCTCCTTCGCCGTGGCAGTCGCCGTCGCCGGGCCCGACCGGACCGAGGTGGCACGATCTCGCGGACGTGCGGGCGGGCGCCTCCGCACGCGAACGCGCGGTGGCCGAGCGTGCGGCGCAGGGCACGATTCGCCACTTGTTCGCCCGGCTTGTCGACGCGAGGACCGACGAGCGAGCGTGGCGGATCGGCGCCGACGGCGAGGAGGCGGTCGCCGAGCAGTTGGCCGGGCTGGGCGTGCACTGGCGCGTTCTTCATGCGGTGCGGGTGGGCGATCGCGGCGCGGACATCGATCACGTGGTGGTCGGCCCGGGTGGGGTGTTCACCGTGAACGCGAAGAACCACCCGAAGGCGTCGGTCTGGGTCGGCGGCGACGTCTTCCTGGTGAACGGCCAGCGCCACGACTATGTCCGCAAGAGCCGTTTTGAGGCGGAGCGGGCGTCTCGGATGCTCGCGGAGCACGTCGGTTTCCCGGTGCCGGTCACGGGCGTCATCGCGGTGGTGGGTGCGCGGCGCGGGTTCACGGTGAAGGCTCAGCCGGCGGATGGCGCGGTAGTTGTGGTGCCGCGGCGCGGTATTCGCCGTTTCCTGCAGTCCCGGCCATCGCGATTGGGGCTTCGCGAGATCGACGCGATCCACGAGGTCGCCAGGCGATCGAGTACCTGGCAGCGCTGAGCGCGCCCGGGGGCCGGGCGGGATGTGGTCTGGCGGCGTGGCCTATGGCGAGCGATGGCGGCGTTCGGCGCCGGGTGGGTTGGTGAGGTGGCCGTCGTCGGCGATGAGTCGGTCGAGGTGTTGGTGCCAGCGGTGGTCGAGGATGCGGTCGCGGGCGTGGGCCAGGGGGCCGTGGGGTCTGGTGTGGTGTTCGTGTCCGGTTTCGGTGATGATGGTCAGCTCGCCGAGTGGGCCGGGTCGGTAGGCGCAGTGGCCGAAGGTTTTCTCGCGGTGGTGTTTTCGGCACAGGCAGACCAGGTTCCATTCGGCGGTGGGCCCGCCCAGTTCGGGACGTTGGTGGTCGAAGGCGATGACATGGTCGATCTCACAGTCGTGAGCATCGACCGTGCAGCCGGGGTGGCGGCAGGTGCCGTCGCGCAGGCGGATGCGTTCGGCCAGGGCGGGGCTGATGCGGTACTTCAGTGCCGCCTCGGGGGTGTCCTCGGTGCCCGGTTGCGGGTCCAGCAGTTCGAACCGGATCGTGGCGTCGCCGCCGGAGAGCAGTTCCTCGCACAGCCAGTCGAAGCTGGCGTAGGCGCCGGTGACGAACTCCACGCGGTTGGGCAGGCCCTGGGCGATGCTGTTGATGACCGAGATACGGATCGGCTGATCGGTGCCCCACGAGACCCCCAACGGCGCACGGCCCGCCGCGGCGGCGGCCTCGCCACTGGCGGAGGAGGCGCCGCCGGAGGTGGCCGTCGCGCCCGGGGCAGCCGGGCCCGCCGCGCCGTCGTCGCCCGGGTGGTCGGGCAGGGGGTCGGCGATGTCG
>NZ_KV824088.1:0-588 GCF_001815995.1 Dietzia sp. HMSC21D01
GAAGATCTGCGTATTGCATCAGATGAATCGCCCCTCGCATTTCCAGCTCCTCCTTCGCGTCCGGCACCGATCCCTGCCCCGACCTGCGAAGTCACCCACTCTCGGGCGCTGCCACCACTGCTTTCCGGCCCGGGCACTGGGCCTCAATGAGGCCGAAAGACGATCTTTGGCACGTCGTTGACCTGCAGGGGTTCCCGTGAAGGCTCATCGGTTGTATCATTGATTCATCAGATGAGACGTCGTGGTTTGGGGTTTAGCGATGCGACTGGATGGCTCCGGACGGGTCCATATGGCGCCGTCGCTGCCGGTGCTTCGGCCCGCCGAGCAGGTGCTCCGGCTGATGCTGGAGGGCTGGCGCAACCAGCAGCTATCCCGAAATCTGCAGTTCAACACGATCGAACAGCGACTGCGCCTGGTGCAGCGGTTCGTCGACCACGTCAATGCGGAGCCGTGGCACTGGACCCCGGCGATGGTCGAGGAATTCTCCGCCGATCTCCGTACGGTCAAACACGTCGCCCACTCCACTCTTCGCGGCTACCACTGCGCACTGCGGGCGTTCACCAGCTACATCGCCAATCCGGATTACGG